>JBIKMQ010000320.1:0-3927 GCA_044359215.1 Candidatus Chromulinivoraceae bacterium | reverse complement strand
AGCGTGGCCGGGGTCTCCTGCCGGTGAGATTGCGTGCTCCCCGGCCAAGGTCCCCGTTGCGTCGGGGGCGGGTCCCTGTAGGTTTTCTCGCACGACCTATGGCTTTGGACGGCACCGACTTCGTGGACACGGACCTGCGCACCCCCGGCGGATCATCCCCGAGGCTGGCCACGGCGGGCCAGGGGGGGGCGGCCGGTGCCACCGTCTCCGGTCGGGCGCCCACCCGGGAGGAGCTCGACAGCCAGTTGACGGCCACCCAGCAGGACCTGGCCAAGCTGCGCGAGGCCCAGGAGCAGCTCGAGCGGGCCAAGGCCGCCATCGAGGAGATGCGCCGACGGCGGGCCGAGTTCCAGACCGGGCGCGAGGAGATGCTGCAGAACCTGCTGCGCGGGGTGTCGCTGCTTGAGCAGGCCGAGATGAACCTCCGGCGTGATGCCGTCCAGATGGGCCGGACCCTCGAGGGTCTGCGGGGGGCCTTGGGCAACGTCCAGGGACTCAACGAGCAGGCGTGGACCGACACCACCTGGGAGACCGAGCTCTCCCGCTCGCTGGCGACGATCGAGAATGCCCGGATGGAATGGAACCAGGCCCGCCTGGCCTGGCCGGTGCTGGAAGGAGGCGGGGGCGGCGCGGCGGGTCACCCCCCGGCGCCAGCCTCCGCGGCCGCAGGTCTCGACGGGCTGGGCCTCGCCCGGTTGGCCCGGTTGGGTCTGGCCCTGCAGTGGCCGGTAGCCTTGCTTGGCCTGGCCGTGCTCGCCCTGGCCCTCGTGCTGGCCTTCAAGCGCTGAACTGCCCGGGACACCCGACCTGCGTCATGGGCTGGCTCCGCAAACCAAAGGATCCGATGGCGGCCCGCCAGGCCGAGCTCGACCGCGAGATCCAGGCGATCCAGCGCCGCATCTCCGACCTGGCCGCGCGCCCGCTGCCCCAGCCCGTGCCCCAACCGCCGCGCGCGACGCGATGGCCGGATGGGGGGGCGATGGCGTCCTCCGACCGGTTTTCCGCGCCGTCTCCGGCGCCCTATCTGGCGCCCCAGCCCGCGCCCGCACCCTTGAGTGTCCCGTCGCAACGTGCCGCCGCCTCGGGTCCAGGGGCTCCCGCCGACCGTTTCAACCTGGTCGAGGCCTGGCAGCGTTGGGTGCATCGGCTCGGATTCCAGCCCCGCAGGCCCTCCGGGCTCGTCCACCTCATGGCCGCCGGCTCGGTCCACGGGCTGCGTCCCCTGCGCTACGAGCGCAAGATCGCCCGACGCCGGTTCCTGCTCTCCTTGGGCCTTCTGCTTCTGATCCTTTACGGCATCGCCCGCGAGGTCTTCTGAGGTCCGACCACTCCTCGGGCACCGCCGCGCTTCCCCGGTCCCACCGGTTCAGGCGCTGGCATCGTTCCGATCCCTCGGCCCACGCCGTTCAAGGTCCCGTTCGATGCGCAGCCGCGTCCCCCAGGGCGTCGTGTGTTCGAGGCGTGCCGACCCGGAGGCGCCCCAGGCCCGGGCCGCCTCGACCGGCACTTCGACAACCAACTGTCCGGCATCCACGGTGAGCTGCCAGCCGTCCCGCGGGGCGACTTCCAGCCGGTAGGACCAGTGGTCCGACTCCCCGGCACCCACGCGCACGCCTCCGGCGCACGTTCCGGTCGCCAGCCAGTCGGACGCTTCGGCCGGGCTCAACCGGAAGCGCACCATCGAGTCGGACAGCCGCACCTTCATCGCCGGGACGCTGACCGGAACGCGGCCGGAGAGGAAGGCGGCGTTGGCGACCTCCGGTGGGCGGCGTCTGGCGCGTCCCGACTCGCGGCGCCCCCGGGGTTTGACCGCGGATCCGGCCTCGCGTTGGATGTCCCTCATGTTCCCCTGGCGTTTCCGGTGCCGGATCCCCGCGGCCCTGCTCGTGCTGTCACTCCTGTCGCCGGGCGGATCCGCGGCCGCGGCCGATCCGGGCCTGCCCTCGGACGGTGCCCCCGCATCCGTCCAGGTGATCTCGCGCGGGGCGGCCGCCGGCACCTACCAGGCCTTCCCGGACGCCTGCCGACTGGCCAATGGCGACCTGATCTGCGTGTTCTATGCCGGCTACGGCCACGTGTCGCTGCCGCGCGCGGACTGGCCCCGGGGCGGGCGCATCTGCGCGGTCCGCTCGGCCGACGAGGGGCGCACGTGGACCGAGCCCCGGGTGCTTTTCGACGGCCCCGACGACGACCGCGACCCCCACATTGCCCGCATGCGCGACGGCACGCTGGTGTGCAGCTTCTTCCCATACCGCCAGGCCCCGGGAGCCAAGCCCGAGTACGAGACGGCGATCGTCGTCTCGCGCGACGGCGGCTGGACCTGGGATGCCGCGCCGCGCGTGCTGGCCCCGGGCTGGGCGGTGTCGGCCCCGGTGCGCGAGCTCTCCGACGGCACGCGCCTGCTCGGCGTGTACCACGAGGACGGTGACACGGCGTATGGCGGGGTGCTCCGCTCGACCGACCAGGGCAGGACCTGGAGCGCGCCTATCGCCATCGGCCAGGGAAGCGGCGTCCGCCTCGACGCCGAGACCGACGTGATCGAACTCAAGGACGGCCGGGTGCTGGCGGCCCTGCGCGGCGACAAGGTGCCGTTGCACTTCGCCCGGAGCGGCGACCGGGGGCTGAGCTGGTCGCCGGTCGAATCCAGCGGGTTCCCCGGGCATTGCCCGCACTTCACGCGGCTGGGCACGGGCGAGATCCTGCTGACCCACCGGCTGCCGCAGACGGCGCTGCATGTCAGCCGCGACGACGGCGCCACCTGGTCCGGCCCGCATGCGGTCGACCCGGTCATCGGCGCCTACCCGGCCACGGTCGAGCTGCGCGACGGCTCGGTGCTGGTGGTGTACTACGAGGAAGGGACCGCCAGCGCCATCCGGGTCCGCCGGTTCCGCTTGGGCGACTCCGGCCCGGTCTGGCTGCCGCTGGAGCCCGAGGTGCGGCATGTCGGCTCGCGCCGCGAGCTCTTCGTGGACCGCCTGCTCATCGACCGGATGGAGGGCTGCTCGCTGCGTCTGCACACGCCGCAACCCCGGGAGACGGTGCTGAAGTTCGACCGTCCGTGGGAAGGGGCCTTCTCCGGGTACCTCACGGTCCTTCACGATCCGGAGGATCCGAAACGACCTTTCCGGATGTACTACCGCGGGCTTCCGGTGGCCGGGAAGGACGGTTCCACCAACGAGGTGACGTGCTATGCCGAGAGCCGCGACGGCATCGTCTGGACCAAACCCGACCTGGGCCTGTTCAAGGTGGCCCGCACCCGACGCAACAACGTGGTGCTGGCCGGGCAGGCGCCCTTCTCGCACAACTTCTCCCCCTTCCTCGACAGCCGCCCCGGCGTGCCGCGGGACGAGCGCTTCAAGGCCGTCGCCGGCACCACCGAGAGCGGCCTGCACGCCTTCGCCTCCGCCGACGGCATCCGCTGGCGACGCCTGGGGAACGGCCCGGTGCTCACCCGGGGCGCCTTCGACTCGCAGAATGTCGCCTGCTGGTCGCCCTCCGAGGGGCGCTACCTGATGTTCCTGCGCACCTGGTCGGGCGGTGACTTCGCGGGCTACCGCACCATCAGCCGGTCGACCTCCACCGATTTCCTCCACTGGACCGCCCCGGAGCCCATGACCTTCGGCGACGGACCGCCCGAGCACCTCTACACCAGCCAGACCCAGCCGTATTTCCGCGCGCCCCACCTGCTCGTGGCCACGCCCATGAGGTTCGTCCCGGGTCGGCAGGTGCTCACCGACGCCCAGGCCCGCGTGCTGGGCGTGAAGCCCGGCTATGCGGGCGACGTGGCCGAGGCGGTCTTCCTGACCTCGCGCGGCGGCACCCGCTACGAGCGGACCTTCCTGGAAGGGTTCCTCCGCCCCGGCCTCGATCCCGGAAACTGGGCCTCGCGGGCGGGTCTCACCGCGCTGGGCATCGTGGGCACAAGCC
>JBIKMQ010000319.1:0-3931 GCA_044359215.1 Candidatus Chromulinivoraceae bacterium | reverse complement strand
TCGCCTTCGTCTCCCTGGCTCCCGATCACGACGGAAGGCAGAAACTCGCGGTGATCGATTGGACCGACATCTCGAACCCGGTGCCTCTCCGGACGCTGCCCATTCCCGACACCCTGCAACTGGGCGTACTCCAATCGCCGGTTCTCGGAGCCGATGGCTTGTTGCGCGTATCGACAACGACTCATGTCCTTCTTCTGGATCCTTCTCGGGTTGCGCTTCCAGCGTCGACGGGACCCGACGATTTGCATGCATGCATCGTCGGTATCCAACCGGGGGGCAGTGGCAACGTTTCCATCGGGGTCAACGCCTCGGGCCTGCGCAGCATCGCCCTCGGGGGGCGCAATGAGGTCCTGCAGGGGCCGCCGGCGATCGACTTCGTGCAGTTTCCGTCGGCCGACTTGGTCGTCTCCCCGAAAGATCTGGCAACCCTCGGGGCACCCTCGCGCGCTGAACTCCTCGCGGGGATGAAGCCGACGACTGCCCTGCGGCCGGTACGCCGGCGGGCCCCCGGGAACACGCCGGAAGGCAACTGGCCGTCGCTGTCGCCGGCGTCTCCGTTGTACCACTATCATGTCGCCGTCCGGGCGCCCGGCGGCGCCGGCGTGACCCTCCCGTTGTTGCTTGAAAGCCTCAATGAGGCCGGTACCCCGCTGCGGGCCAAAGGGAAGGGATTTCCGCCGATCCGGGCGGCGGATTCCGCAGCGTTCAACCAACCGGATGGTCCCGCGACCGACCAGGATGCCAGCGTGCGAAGCCTCAAGGCCTACCGGGTTTCCAACGACAAGAGCGATCCCTATTACAACCTGTATCTCAGCGAACCCATTGCTGTGATGAGGGAAGGGATCAACAAGAGCGACCTCGACACCCTCTGCCGGAATCCATCGCGAGTCATCTTGTGGAGCGAACATGCCGTCCGGGTGTCGCTGGATACCGGTGTGCCGGGAGCCCTGGCGCCGTTCGCCTCGGAATTCGACACGTTTACCGCTTCTTATCGCCCGAAGATCACGGCCACCGCCTCCACCTTGCCCGGTGGGTTCGTTCCGGGCAGCACGCCACCCCCGATCGGGGGCGAATTCGCCCTGCCCGGGACCTTCGGCACGATCGATGCCGCCAGCGGGGAGTTCCGCCACGCCACCGTGGATCTTCAGATGCCCAGCCCCCGCATGGACGTGGTGTTCGAACGCAAGGCTACCAGCCATGCGCTGGTCGACAGCGGGTTCGGGCGTGGCTGGGATTTCAACTACAACCAACGGCTCATCGAGCTGACTCCGGACCTCGTGCTGGCGGGGGAGAAGATTGCCATCACGGAACGTGGAGGCGGCAAGGATGTGGTCGGGGAGTCGCTGGACATCCAGATGAGCGACGGGGCGGGCAATTCCGTGCTTTTCAAGCACCAAGGGAAGGTGGCCCCCCTGGGCGTCGACAACGATCCGCTGGTCGAGCGATTGGGATGGAAGACGGCGGGCGGAGAGTTCTATCTGCCGGCCTCCACGCAGCCCGGCGTCTTCGATCTCATCTACCGGTACCCGGACGGCCAGAAGGTCCGCCTGACTCCCGATGGCACCCAGTTTCTCCATCGGGCCGATGGGCGGTTGGCCAAGATCATCGACCGCTACCCGGCCAACAGCCAGGTGATGGAGTACGATTCCGGCGGGCACATCATCGCCATCGTCGACAAGTCGGTGGACCCGGCGCGCAAGCTTCGCCTGGGTTACCACCGGACGGCGGCTGATCCCGACCTCGACACGTCCATCGACAAGACCCTCAGCGGGGATGCCGAGAGGCGGAAGCTCGGCCTCATCGCGTCGCTCACCGATTTCGCCGGGCGGCGGGTCGACTTCGAGTACAATGCCGAGGGCATGCTGGAGCGTCGGTTGGGCGTGGAGGTCACCGGGGCCAACGGGGGATTCAGCGGCCGCCCCAAGACGGAGTACCTCATCGACACCCGGACCAAGTCCTACGTCGGCATCCGGGCCGGTACGGGCTCCCAGCAGGGAGGAACTCCGATGATCGCGGCCACCACCAGCCCAAACGCCGCCGGCGAGGCGGTGCCCAACAAGGCCGATGGCGCGGGAGGGTCCACCGAGATCCGCGTGCCGGCGGACCGGACGGCCTCCAATGTCTCGGCCGATCCGACGGGCGCCACCCATGCGGACGACAGCACCACGAGTGTTTCCTTCGATGCCAATGGCTATCCGGCGGGGGTCCGTCTCGGGGGGGCTGGCAACACGCCTGCAGCCGTCTACGACACCGACTACAACGCCCAAGGGTTGCCCGAAAAGGTGACCTACCCGGAGGGTAATTCGGTGACCTACACCTACGAGTTCGGCTCCATTCCGTTCCGGGCGCGGGCCAATGTGATCAAGGTGGTCCGGGATCCCGGCCCGCGCGGGGGCCTGAGCATCACCACCGAGGCAAGCTACGACTACACGTTCAACGAGCCTTCCGGGCAGCAGAAGGACGCCAACGGCAAGGTGAGCACCATCACCCTCGATGCGGAGAAACGGCACGCCGTCCGGATCGATTACGGGTCGGCCGGGGTGCTCACCGTCTCGCGCGATGCGAATGGCCGGGTCCTTTTCCAGACCTCGCCCGACGGGGTCACGATCGACCATGCGTATGACGCCGCCAGCGGTTACCCCACGTCCGAAACGCGTGGGGGATCCGTGACCACCCGGTTCTTCTACGATGCAACCGTGGCGGGCCGGCTGGGGTCCCCGACGACCATCACCCCGCCACGAGGCGCTCCGATCGTCCTCGTCTACGATGCGAACTTGCAGCGCACCTCCATGACGCGGGGCGGGTTGGTGGAGAAGACTGGCTACGACGAGAACGGCAATGTCGTCTTTGTCAGCCGTGCGCTCGGGGATGGCAGCGCCTACGAGGAAACCCGCGAGTATTCTCAAATCAGTTTCCTCAAGAAGCGGACAGTCCGTCGCATCGAGACCGGGGGCGCGTCGGAGGATCTGGTGACCGTGTTCACGCCGGACCCGCTCTTCCGGGTCAAGGAAATGACCCTGCCGGGACAGGAGATCCGCAAGATCACCTACAATCATCTGGGCCATGTCACCAAGACCGAGATCGGATCGTACTCCGAGGAGTTCACCCGCGACTTGCACGGCAATGTGACCGTGCTGAAGCGGGGCGGCGACGAGGTCCAGCGCACCACTCATGACGGGCATGACCGGCCGATCGTCGTTGAAACGTTGACCGGCAGCGGCACGGATACCTCGACCCTGACCTACTTCGACGGGGGGCAACTCAAGACCCTCAAGGTCGAGGGTCCGGTCGGTGGGGTGGTCCGGGACATGGAGACCACGGGCGTCGATGAGTTGGGGCGTCCCTTGGGCGTCACCCTGACCGGGACCGCGGTCAGCGCCACGACCACGGTCGACTATCAGGGGACCAAGACCACGACGTTGGGACCCATCGACACGGTGACGGTGGAGACTGATGCGGCAGGCCGGCCGTCGACGCACCGTGACGCCCTCCGATCCGTGACCTTCACCGTGGATGGCAACGGGAATGTCGAGAAGATCCTTTCCGTCGAGGAGGGCACGACCTTCACCCGGGACATGGAATACGACGGTCTCGACCACCTGAAGAAAACCCATGACCCGGTGGGCACCCTTGTGGAGATCACTTCGTTGCGCACGGACGGGCTGCCGCTGGTGGTCCAGGATGGTCGCAACAAGACGATCCGCCGCTCCTACTCGCGGCTCGGTGAGTTGCTGGCACTCGAAAAACCCGAGCAACTGAAGTTTGCCTACGCCTTCGACAAGAACCGCCAAGCGACCAAGGTTTCCGACCGTGGCGACAAGGGCAATGAGACAGGCTATGACCCCACCTTGCGTCCGAATTCCGTCACCTGGCGTGATGGCAGCAAGACGTCCTTCTCGGACTTCGACGGACGCAATCGTCCGAAGAGCAT
>JBIKMQ010000318.1:0-3935 GCA_044359215.1 Candidatus Chromulinivoraceae bacterium | reverse complement strand
CAAGGGCCACCACGAGGGTCTCCTTGAGGAGGCCGCGCTCGTCGAGGTCCTCCAGCAGCGCACTGAGCCCGGAGTCGAGCTTCGGGCAGTGCAGGTTGCGCAGCGGGCCGAAGTTGGCGGCATGGGTGTCCCAGGCGTCGACGGTCGGGTCCCCGTTGGCCACTGCCGGCCAGTTCATCTGAACAAAGCGGGTGCCGGACTCGAGGAGACGCCGCGCCAGCAGCAGGCCTTGGCCGAAGGTGTGGCGCCCGTACTTGTCCCGCAGGGCGTCCTTCTCCTTGGACAGGTCGAAGGCGTCGCGCGCGCGGCCGCTGCTGACGAGGTCGAAGGCCTTCTGGTAGTAGCGGTCGAGGGCGTACTTCTCGACGGCCTTCTCCATCTCCGGCATGGCGTCGTTCACCGCCTTGAGCAGCGTGGATCGGCGATCGAGTCGTTCCTTGGTGACGTCCTTGCGAAGCGTCAGGTCGTCCAGGTTGATGCCCGTGGCAGGGTCCTGGTAGAAATAGTAGGGGTCGTAGGCGGCCCCAAGGAAGCCGGCCGTGCCGCCCTTGCCGATGACGTTCGATTCCTGCAGGGGTCGTGGCAGCATCACGAAGGGCAACATCGGGATGTCCAGCGGCTTGAGGCGCGAGATCTGGGCCCCCATGTGCGGGAAGTCGTTGGGCGCCGGGGGCTCCAGCTGGCCCGAGGGCGACACGCGGTCGGGCGTGTAGCCGGTCATGATCTGGTAGATCGCCGCCGTGTGGTTGAAGAGGCCCGCCGGCGTGTAGCTCATCGAGCGGATGAGGGTGGCACGGTCGACCTGCTGGGCCAGCTTGGGCATGACCTCGCTGAGCTGGATGCCGGGAACCTTGGTGCGGATGGGCTTGAAGTCGCCGCGCACGTTCGACGGCGCATCGGGCTTCGGGTCCCAGATGTCGATGTGGCTCGGGCCGCCCTGCAGATAGATCATCAGCACCTGCTTGGCCGAACCCCAGCCGTTCTTGGGCTGCCCCGCCGCCGGTCCGGCCGTCTTGGGTTGCTCGGCCTGCAGCCGCAGGATGTCGGCCAGGCTCATGCCGAGCAGGCCGGCGCCGCCGAGGCGCATGAATTCGCGGCGGTTGAACCCGTCGCAGGTGGCGCCGGAGAGGCCGGGGATGGAGATCATGGTGGGTTGGGGTGCGGGTGGAGGGTTGCTGTGGGCGGGGAGCGGCGGGTCAGCGGTTGAAGAGGAAGGCCGGGCTGTTGATCAGGGCCCAGGCCAAGTCCTGCGCGCCCTCGAGGCGCTGGGCTCCCTGCCCAAGGCGGATGCCGGACAATTCCTTGTCGGTGGGTGGCCGATTGAGGCACCCCAGGTAGATCTCCTCGATCACCTTGCGGTCGTCCGTCTCCTCGGCGACGAGCTTGGCGAACCGGTTGTCGGGCCGGTTCACGCACTCGCCCAGGGTCCTGCCGTTGATGAGGTTCAGGGCGTGGGACAGGGTCACGTTGCTGCTGCGCTCGCACTCGCAGGCGCTCTGTCGCTTGGGCCGGCCGAAGAGGCTGAGGAAGTCGTTGCCCGGCACCAGTCCGTCGGGCAGTTGCGCGGCCCGCATGCCCTCGGGCAGGTTGGAGAACAGCAGCGGCCTTCCGGTCGCCACCGCGATGGAGTCGAGCATCTGCTCGGCGCTGAGCCGGCGGGGCAGGGCGTGCGAGAAGTTGACCAGGTCGTCCTCGTTCCAGCGGTTGGGCACGATGCTGAGCTGGTAGGTCCGGGAGGTGACGATGTGGCGCATGAGCCGGCGCACGTCGTGCCCCTCGGCCACGAAGCGGGCGGTGAGCGCCTCGAGCAGCGCGGGATTGCTTGGCGGGTTGCCGGCCCGGATGTCATCCACGGGGTCGATGATCCCGCGGCCGAAGAAGTAGCTCCAGAAGCGGTTCACCGTCGACTTGGCGAAGTAGGGGTTCTCCGGGGACGTGAGCCAGGCGGCGAAGGCCTCGCGGCGGTCCTCACCGGGGGCGATCGCCCGGCTCGTGCCGTAGGGGACCTTCGGCGGGACGACCGCGTCGTTCTTGGGATGCTTCACCTCGCCGCCCTGGTCGCTGGGGTAGACGATCTCCTCGGACACCTGCTCGTGGGCGTAGGTCTCGCCGGAGCGGATGATGTGGTCCCGTCCCAGCGTGCCCCGCTTGAAGGCCACCTGGGCGAAGAACGCCCCGAACTCGTAGTACTGGTTCTGGGTCCAGCGCTCGAAGGGGTGGTCGTGGCACTTGTTGCAGTTGAAGCGCACCCCCAGGAAGGTCTGCGAGATGTCCTCGGTCATCTTGCCGGAGTCGCGCAGGGCCCGCAGGTAGTTGCCGGCCGGGTTCTCGAAGGTGCTGCCCTTGGCCAGCAGCAGGTCCCGCGTGAAGTGGTCGAACGGCCGGTTGGCGGCGAACTGGTCTCGGATCCAGTTGCGGAACACCCAGACGCCCTTCTTCCCGAGGATCTCCGAGTTGCACTGGAGGAGATCGGCGAACTTGTTGGCCCAGAACTCGGAGGAGGCGATGGAGCCGATGAGGGTGTCGACGAGGGCCTCGCGCTTCTTCCGGGATTCCGTGGTGTCCGCGAGGAAGGCCCGGACCGCCTCGGCCGTGGGCGGCTGGCCCGTGATGTCCAGGGAGACCCTGCGGATGAACTCGGCATCGGTGCACAGGTCGCTGGGGTTGATCTTGAGGCTCTCTAGCTTCGCGTTCACCGCCGTGTCGATGAAGTTGTACTCGGGCATCGCGGCGAAGCGGAATCCGCTCCGGTCGCCCATGACCGTCACCTCGCGCGCGTCGTACTGGCCCTCGTAACGCACGAGCACGGCCATCTCGCCCCGCCTCAGCGGGATCACCGTGTTGCCCTGGACGAGGCCCACCTCCTCGTTGTTGCTGCTCAGGACGGCCTCGCGGGTGACGTCGCGGGTGGAACCGTCGGGATAGGTGGCGATGACCAGCAACTGCTGACGCCGGCCGGGCAGATCGAGCGTCACCTGCGCCGGTAACACCTCGATGCGGGTCGGCCGGTTGGGGGTGATCTCCTGGAAGCGGGCGCCCTCGGCGATCCATTGCCGGAGGGTCTGGTGGTACCGCGATCCCGGCACGATGGCCTGGCGCCCCTCATGCGGGATGTCGCCCAGCGGCTTCTGGAGCATCAGCGACTCGTCGACATGCACCCGGTTGAAGCGCCGACCGCTGAGGTCGTTCACCAAGGCCTGGTAGTCGTAGTCGGGATCGTACCCGCGAAGCGCCAGCTTGAACCCGTTCTTGCCCTTGGCCGAACCGTGGCAGGGGCCCGAGTTGCACCCGGCCCGGCTGAGGATGGGCTCGATGTCGCGGACGAAACCCACCTCGGGCAGGGAGATGCTCTTCACCTCGACCTCGAGGCGCGCGGTCCTGCCCCCTGCCGAGACCGTGACGGCCGACCTGCCGGCCTTCTTGCCGACCAGGTAGCCCTCGGCATCCACCGCCACCTCCGTCGACTCCGGCTTGAGGGCGGCGCCCGGGCCCACGTCGATCCAGGAACCGTCGGTCGTCTGGCCCAGGACCAGGACCTTCCGGGAGTCCCGGCCGTCGAGCAGCGTGAGTTTGGCAGGTTCCAGGCGCAGCGCGCGGATCGCGGGTTGCGGCGGCGCGGGCGGGATGGGCTTGTCGGAGCCGCGCTCGGCCGACCATGCGGTGGGGTGGGATGCCGAAGCCCCCCAAATGAGGGCGGCCATCCAGAGGGACGGGTTCAATCGCATAAGCCGGCAGGGAATCTTGGACGAAGGCTATCCGGTCGCGGCCTCGCGACACAAGAAACCTTCCCTTCGAAGGATGTTTTTCACGCCGTCCGTCGGCCGGGCCGCGCAGGTGCGGACACCGGGGCGCCTCCCGGGGACGCGGGGAACCTCCAGAAATCCTTGCAGACAACGGGACGGTGCCCGGTGTAGGCTGCCAAGGTTCAAGTGCGC
>JBIKMQ010000317.1:0-3937 GCA_044359215.1 Candidatus Chromulinivoraceae bacterium | reverse complement strand
CCGACGTGGTGCGGAGGGTGGGGGAAGGGATTCATGGGGGACATCGTTCGGCGCATCGGCGGTTTCAGCCCTTGGTGATCATCTCGTCGAGGTTCAGCAGCGCCCGGGCCAGGGCCGCCCAGGCGGCCCGCTCCGCCACCGGACCGTCGCCGGGGCCTGCCACGGCGGCGGCATCGAGACCACCGGATTGGAAGCGCACGAGCTGGTTCCGCCAGAAGGTCTCGAGGGTCGCGAGCTCTTCGGCCGTCGGCGGGCGGCTCAGGCACCGCCCGAAGGCCGTGCGCAGGCGCTCGGCCACGGTGCCGCGGGCCTGGGCCAGGTCGCGGCCCATCGCCTGGGCGACCTCGATGAAGAAGACGTCGTTCAGCAGCGTGAGGGCCTGCAGCGGCGTGTTGGAGGTGTCCCGGCGTGCCAGGCACGACTCGCCGGTTGGCGCGTCGAAGGTGTTGAACATGGCGAAGGGAGCCGTCCGCTTGGTGAACGTGTACAGGCTGCGCCGGTAGCGGTCGGCGCCCTGGCTGGTCGGCCAGGCGGCCCCGCCCCAGGCCGCTTCCATCACGCCGGCCGGCTGGGGCGGATACACCCCGGGGCCGCCCATCGTCTCGGACAGGAGCCCGCTGGCCCGCAGGGCCGCGTCCCGGATCACCTCGGCCTCCAGGCGCACCGACGGCCCGCGCGACAGCCAGCGGTTCTCGGGATCGCACTCGAGCGATCCGGGCCGGATCCTCGAGGATTGTCGGTAGGTGGCGCTCAGGACGATCTGCCGATGCAGCCGCTTGAGCGACCAGCCGTGGCGCATGAAGTCGATCGCCAGCCAGTCGAGCAGCTCCGGGTGGCTTGGGCTGTCACCCTGATAGCCGAAGTCCTCGGTGGTCCGGACCAGGCCCCTCCCGAAGAAGGCCTGCCACTGGCGGTTGACCGTCACCCGGGCGGTGAGGGGATTCCCGGGCGACACCAGCCATCGCGCCAGGCCGAGCCGGTTGCGGGGCAGTCCTTGCGGGAACTCCGCCACGGCCGAGAGCACGCCGGCCTCGACCCGCTCGGCCGGTTGCAGGAACTCCCCGCGGCGGTGCAGGAAGGTGGGGCGCGGGTGGTCGGTCGGGCGCTCCTGCAGCACCAGCGTGGTGCGGCCCGTGGGGCGTTGCCGCAGCCGGGCGATGCGGGCCTGAGCCTCGGCCAGTTCCGGGGTGGTGAGCAGGAAGTGCCTCCGGAGATCCGCCTTACGGGCTTCTGTCAGGGAACCCTCCGGCATGGCGAGCAGGTCTTGCAGCTCCGGAGCCAGGCCGCTGGCGCGCGCCCCGTTGGTCTGGGAGGACACCGAGACGCGGAACCGGCCCAGCGAACAGGCGTAGTGTCGGCCGAAGAGCATCTCCAGGCGCAGCTCGGAGCCGGCCGGGATGGGCTCCTTCGGCAAGAAGACCGCCTCATGGCGCTGCCCCTCTCGGCCGGCGGTGGACCAGCCGGTCTGGGGGTCTCCATCGACGGCATGCGCTGCGGTGGCCTCGGCCCCGAAGGCGTTCTTGCCATGGCTCTGGGTGGCCGAGGCCCAGGCGACCGGACGTCCCTCGGCCGTCAGGGTGAGTTCGCCGAGGAAGAAGTCGCCCTTCGGGCCCTCATAATACGCCATGCCCGGGCCTTGCTTCGGCAGGCGCGCGTCCGGCATCGCCTCGAGCCGGATCGCCGTGATGGGAGCCGCCGGGGCCTGGAAGGTCAGCCGGTAGGTGTCGCTCTTGCTGATGTCCCCGTCGGCGAAGACCGAGGCGTCTTCTTGGACGGTCAGGCGGGGCAGGGTGGAGGTCGCAGAGGTCGGTCGCAGCGGCGTCCAGCGTGCGACCTGCCTGCGGGTCTCGGCCAGCCAGCGCTCGAAGGCGGCCTCGGCGGCGGCGCGCCGGCGCTCGGCCAGCGGCCTTGGGTCGGAGGCGGGACGTCCGAGCCGGATCCGGGGCCGGCCGATGAGGTGCTGGGCGGCATTCTGGTGCTCGAGGGTGATCTCAAAACGGGTGCCGCCCGGGAAGGACACCGGTTCCTGGAACTGCACGGTGAGGTGGTGGGGTTGGTTGAGGCGGTCTCCGCCGACATCGACCGCCCAGCCGGTCTGGGGTTGGCCGTCGATGGCCTGACCTGCCGGGAACCCGGACTGCTCGACGTCGGCCTGCGCCCGCGTTGGCACCACGCGGCGCGAGGGTCCGGGCGAGGTCAGCGGCGTGGCGGTGATCTTCAGTTCGCTCAGCACGAAATTGCCGTGGGCCACCCGGCCGGGTCCGCGCTTCGGCAACGCGTCGTCGAGCAGGGTCTCGAGCCGCAGCCGATCCACCCCGGACTCGGTCGTGGACACCACCAGGGTCAGCGTGTCCATGTCGGGCGCCGGGCCGGTGAAGAGGGCCGACTGGTCGTCGAGGCGGCGTCCCTCGGTTCCCTTCTGCGACCGGGCCTCGAGCAGGGTCGCGGTCGACCAGTGGGCCTCCTCGATGGGGAAGCGTTCCGCCAGGTGCTCGACCAAGGCCTCGGCCTCGGCGAGATCGGCCCGGTGACGGGCCTCGTCGGCCGGTTCGACCAGCTCGAGATCGGGCTCCTCGGCATTGTTGAGGAAGGCCATCATCCGGTAGTACTCCCGGTGCGGGATCGGATCGTACTTGTGCGTGTGGCACTGGGCACAACCGAGGGTCAGGCCCAGCCACGTGGTTCCCGTGGTGGCCACCCGGTCGGTCATCGCATGGAAGCGGAACTCGAGCGGGTCGATGCCGCCCTCCTCGTTGAGCATCGTGTTGCGATGAAACCCGGTGGCGATGCGTTGGTCGCGGGTGGCCCCGGGCAGCAGGTCGCCCGCGAGCTGCTCGACGGTGAACCGGTCGAAGGGCATGTCGGCGTTCAGCGCCCGGATCACCCAGTCGCGCCAGGGCCAGATGCTGCGGGTGCGGTCCTTCTCGTAGCCGTTGGTGTCGGCGTAACGGGCCAGGTCCATCCAGCGACGTCCCCACCGCTCACCGTACCGGGGTGAAGCCAGCAGGCGGTCCACCCAGCGCTCGTACCCGGCGTCGCCGGGGTCGTGGAGGAAGGTCGCCATCTCCTCAGGCGTCGGCGGCAATCCGATGAGGTCGAGCGACACGCGCCGGGCCAGCGTGTGTGGATCGGCCGGCGCGGAGGGTTCAAGACCGCGTTGTCGCAGGGTCTTCCACACGAAGCGGTCGATGGCGTTGCGGGGCCAATCTGGATCGGCGATCTCCGGGGGCGGCACCTCGAGCGGCCGCTGGAAGGCCCAATGCGGCACGTACTCGGCGCCCGCGGCGATCCACGCCTCGAGGGTCTTCTTCTCGGCGGGCGTCAGGGTCTGGCGGGTGCTCGGCGGCGGCATCACCTCGTCCGGGTCGGTCGCGTGCAGGCGGCGGACCACCTCGCTCTCCGCCGGCTTGCCCGCCACCAGGGCGATCGCGCCCGATTTCGCCGGCCGGACCGCCGCGTCGCGGACATCGAGGCGCAGGCCGCCCTTGCGGGACAGATCGTCGGGCCCGTGGCACTTGAAGCAGTGCTGCGAGAGGATGGGCCTCACCTCGGTGGTGAAGTCGGGCCCTGCGGCCGACGTGGCCACCGCCGTGAGGCGGAGCCACAGCGCCAGGGCGGCGAGGGTGAACCCGGCCCTGCGGGTTCCCGGACGGGTTGAACTGCGATGTTCCACGGCTTGCATCGACGATGGAACCCGGCCCGAAACTCAGACCAGAACAAACTTCCGGGTTCACCGACATCAACAGAGCCCGGATGTGGGCGGGGTCAAGCCGTCCGACATCGATGGGTCCCGGGCTCCTGCCGTATCCGACCGCCGCCTCGCAGGTGCTTTGACCCGGACGGGTCGCCTGGGGCACGGTTCCAGAATGCGATCGATACGTGCGGTGGTGCTGGGTCTTTGGTTCGGCGGGATGGCTTGGGCGGCGTCCCTCCCGGA
>JBIKMQ010000316.1:0-3940 GCA_044359215.1 Candidatus Chromulinivoraceae bacterium | reverse complement strand
CAGGATCTCCACGGTGAGCTTGGGCGCGGAGTCCCGCTTCAGGTCACCGAGGGTCCCGAGCGGACGGACCACCTCCCTTCCCCGGATCATCGCCCGGGCGCTCACCCGAACGGCGCGGTCGGCCACCTCGTCAGGATCGGGCGCGTCGGCCGAGGCATGGATGGCCGCCACCGCGCGGACCTGCCCGGCCTCGATCTCCACCGGGGCCGTGGAACTGAATCCGCGCGGCAGGCCATCGATGTCGATGCGGATGGGGCCCTCGAACCCCTCGCGCCGGGTCGCCACGAATCGGATCTCACGCCCGCTCCCGGGGGACACCTTCGGGTCGGCGCCCTCGAGCTTGACGCTGAAGTCGGGCCGCTGCGGCCGCACCGAGAGCCGGTAGGCATGGTTCGTTTCGCCGCCAAAACCCCGCGTGTCGGTCAGCCGGACCCGGTACCTTCCGGCAGTCGGCGCGTTGAACAGCAACACCGAGTCGACACCGGCCTGCCGACTCGGGTCGTCGTCGTTCTGCCAGTTCAGGCGGAACACCGGCAGACCGTTGGGAACGGGCCGGCTTCCCGGGGGATGCGGCTTCACCAGGTAGGCCGGTTCGTTCAGGGCATGGGAAAGCGCACTGGTGCCGAAGAGGGTCTGACGCCGCCCCTCCCCCGGGTACACCTTGAAGCCGGAGTCGGGACCCCGCGGATACAGCCACAACCGGACGACCTCCCCATTGGCGTACAGGTGCTCGTCGAGTTCCATCTCCGCCCAGTTCTGCAGGCGGAAGTCGTCCACGGTGTCGGAGTCCTTTCCGCGGAAGGTGAACCAGGAGTCCCGGATGGCCTGCAGCACCACCTGCTCCACCGGACGCCCCTCGGCCGAAAGGATCTCCAGACGCGAATCCAGCGCCGAACCCTCACGGGCCGCATGGACCTCCAGGGTCAGCGGTTCGTCCGGCCGGGCGTCGAAGGCGAAGACATCGACATCCCCCGGGCGGACGATGCGTCCATGAACCTCCGAAGGCACCGCCAGCACCTGTGCCTTGGCCACGGTGTCGTTGGGCTCCGACTCGGCCAGGTGGACGGCCGGGCGGTCCTCGACGGGGGATCCGGTCGCAGGGCGCCGGGATGCCGCGGACGACACCCGCCCCGGGGCGGTGCCCGGCACGCCGGTGACCCTTGGTCCCGTCCCGGCTTCGGGCTTCAACGTCACCCGGCCCACCGATCCGTCCATCCGTGCCACGACGACCCGTCGGCCCGAGGGCTCCACGGCGAGGGCGCCGACCACGTCCGATTGCCCGCCCCACGAGGCCGTCTCCTGAAGATCCGGCAGCCGCCACTGCTTGAGTGACCGGTCGATGGCGGCGGTCACCAACGTGCGGCCATCCCGGGAAAGGGCCATGGCCACGATGCCCGCGTCGTGCGCGAAGCGGGCCGCGACCACCGGGTTCAGGGCAGGCGTCCCGCGTGCGACGAAACGCCACTGGTGGATCCTCCGGTCGACGCCGGCCGCGAGGATCTGCCGCCCATCGGGGGTGAAAAGCACCCGGTTCAAGTCGCCCTGAGGCTGGTTCAAGGTGTCGAGCCGCAGGCCGTCACCCACCCTCCAGAGCTTCACCGTCTGGTCGGCGCTCGCCGAGGCCAGCACCGATCCGGACGGATCGAAGGCCAGATCGAAGACCGCCCCGTTGTGCACCGAATTGGACCAGACCAGCGAGCGGTCGGCCATCCGCCACAACCGGATCAACCGGTCGTATCCCGCCGTCGCCAGCCACCGCCCGTCGCCGGAGAGCTCCGCGTCCTGGACGGCATCACGGTGCCCCTCGAATCGGGCGAGCCGCTCGCCGGTGGCCACCGACCGGACCTCGGCCACGCCATCGAGCCCGGTGATGCCCGCGGCGATCACCAACGAGACCCCGTCGGCGGAGAAGCGGAGGGCGTTGACCTTTCCCGGGATGCCATCGATCACGCGGCGGGTCCGGCGCCCGTTCGCATCGCGCAGTTCGACCCGGCCGGAGGTCCCGAGGGCCAGCGTGCGACCATCCGGCGCGAAGTCCGCCGCGGTCCAGGATGACGGCGGCCGCCTCGACACGGAAGGCTGCGCCACCGCGGGCACCACCAGGTGCTTGAGGATGGATTCATCGCGGACCGGGCCCCTCGCCCCGTCGGCGATCCACTCGCGCAGCAGGGCCAACTCGGCGGCGGGGACCCTCGGCTCATCGTCCGGCGGCATCGAAGGCCTGGCCCTGCCCTCGATGAGCTTCACCAAGAGGGACTCCGCGGGGTAGCCGGGCCGGATCGTCGCCCCCTTGTCGCCGCCCTGCCGGAGGCCGGCGAAGGTCTCCACCGAGAACTCCCCCTCTCGGTCGGCGTCGTTGTGGCAGCCGGCGCAGTGCGAACGGAGGATCGGCGCGATGTCGCGCTCGTACACCCAGTCGCGGGCGAGGATCTCCCGGCAGCCCAGCACGAGGACCATGAGGATCGGGAACCAGGCACGGGAAACCCGGGACCACGCGGAGGTCGCTGAAGGGTGGAGGGCGCTCATGGTCAGTGCTGGAAGAGGAACTCGCGTCCCGTGAGGATCGCCCAGAAGAGGTCCTCGGCGACGGCCGACCGTTGCCCCGGACCGGCCTCGGCGAAGGCGCGGAGCAACGAACGGCGCTCCTCCGGGCGGGGCGGCCTCGACAACGCCAGCCGGTAGGCCTCGGAGATCAGTCGATCGGCGTCGGCCCCCTCGGCCAGGAGCCGCGACAACCGGCCCTCCGGGGACCGGAGCTTGTCGTTGACCGTGCTGCCATTCGACAGGTGCAGCGCCTGCACCAGGCTCGGCTGGTTGGACCGCTCGCACTCGCAGGTGATCTCCCGCTGGTTCCGGCCGAAGGTCTTCAGGAAGTACGAATTGACGGCGGAGTCGAACAATTGAACCGACCGGGTGCTGTTGGTGTAGAATGCCGTCTTCTCGGTGGACCCGTCGCTGAGGGTCAACTCGGTGAAGCGGTCCCGCACCCCCGTGACATCGGCGATGGCGTCGCTGAGCACCTCGGCCGGGAGGCGGCGTGGGTAGAACCGCGCGTAGTGGCGGCGGTCCTCGCGATTGCCGGGCAGGATCTCCGACGATCGCCGGTAGGTCTGGGAGCGCAGGATCTCACGCATCAACGACTTGAGGTCGAAGCGGTGGGTCACGAGATGGTCGGCCAACGCCGAGAGCAACCGCTCGTTGGACGCCGGGTTGGATGCCCTGAGATCGTCCACCGACTCGACCAGGCCGACTCCCATGAAATGGGCCCAGATCCGGTTGGCGATGGCCCGGGCGAAGTACGGGTTCCCGGGCGAGGTGAGCCAGTCGGCCAGCACCTCGCGCCGATCGCGCGGGTCGGAGGGCTCGATGGGACGGGCGTCGAGCGGCGCCGGCGGCTGCGCCCGTCCCGTGCGGGGCTGGATGAGATCCCCGGAGGCCTCCACGTACACCTGCCGTCTGCCGTCGCCGTTGCGAGGGTCTCCGCCCCAGCCCTTGGCACGGACGCGGGCGAAGAGGTTGGCGAACTGGTAGTACTGGTCGTTGGTCCACTTCTCGAGCGGGTGGTTGTGGCAGCGGGCACAGTTGATCGACAGCGACAGGAAGGCCTGGCTGACGTTCTCGGCCATGGACTCCGGATCCTGGTGGATGGCGAAGAAGTTCGACTCGCCTTCGTCCACCGAGGATCCCCGGGCCGTGACCACCTGCCGCACAAAGCGGTCCCACGGCGTGTTGTCGGCCACGCGGGACCGGATCCAGCCGTAATAGGACTTCACGGCGGCCGGCCTGAGGCGGGCGCCGCTGACCAGCAGCACGTCCGACCACTTGTAGGCCCAGAAATCGACGTACTCGGGGGCCGCCAGGAGCCGGTCGACCAGACGGGTGTGCTTGTCTGGCCCCGGATCGCCAACAAACGCCTCGACCTCGTCGGGCGTGGGCAAAC
>JBIKMQ010000315.1:0-3941 GCA_044359215.1 Candidatus Chromulinivoraceae bacterium | reverse complement strand
CGAGCAGCAGCACCGACGGCCTCGGTACCAGCGCCCGGGCGATGGCCACGCGCTGGCGCTGGCCGCCGGACAACTGGTGGGGCAGCCGGCGCCCCAGGCCCTCGAGCCCGAAGAGCCGGAGCAGTTCCCCGACACGGGCCTCGATCTCGGCCTTGGGGGTCTTCCGGATCTTCAGGCCGAAGGCGATGTTGTCGAAGACGCTCATCGTCTTGAAGAGGGCGTAGCTCTGGAAGACGAAGCCGATGTTGCGCCGCTGCACGGGCACGTCATTGACGCGTTCGCCGCGGACGAGCAGGTCGCCCGAGGTGGGCACCTCCAGGCCGGCGATCATGCGCAGCACGGTGGTCTTGCCGCCGCCGCTGGGACCCAGCAGGGCCACCAATTCGCCGTCGCCGACCGTCAAGGATACGTCCTCGACGGCGGCCACGTCGCCGAAGCGTTTGGAGACCTGTCGCAACTCGATGCTCATGGAAGGGAAGGGGAATCGGTCTGGCCGCGGGCGTGCTCGATGGCCTGACGGCGTTCCAGCCACGTCTTCAGGCCCAGGGTGACCAGCGCCAGGATGGCCAGCAGGCTCGCCGCGCTGAACGCGCCCACGGCCTGGTACTCCTGGTGCAGCTTCTCGATGCGCAGGGGCAGCGTCTCGGTCACGCCGGAGATGTGGCCGCTGACCACCGAGACGGCCCCGAACTCGCCCATGGCCCGGGCGTTGCAGAGGATGACCCCATAGAGCAGGCCCCATTTCACCGAGGGCAGCGTCACGTGCCGGAAGGTCTGCCAACCGCTCGCCCCGAGGGTCAGGGCCGCCTGTTCCGCGTCGCTGCCCTGGGCCTCCATGAGGGGGATCAGCTCGCGGGCCACGAACGGGAAGGTCACGAAGAGGGTCGCCAGCACGATGCCCGGCACGGCGAAGATGATTTGGATGTCCCGGGCGTCGAGCCATGGGCCGAGGTATCCCTGCGCGCCGAAGACCACGACATAGATCAGGCCCGAGACCACGGGAGACACCGAGAAGGGCAGGTCGATGAGCGTGATCAGCAGGGCTTTGCCCCGGAACTCGAACTTGGCCACCGCCCAGGCGGCGATCACGCCGAAGACGAGGTTGAGAGGCACGCAGCACGCGGACACCAGGAGGGTGAGGCGGACCGCCGCCAGGGTGTCGGGGTGCTCGAGGGCCTTCCGGTAGGCCGGCCATCCCTTGGCCAGCGCCTGGGCGAAGACATTTGCCAGCGGCAGCAGGAGGAACACCCCGACGAAGGCCACGGCCAGCCCGATCAGCACCCGGCGCATCCAGACCGGTTCCTCGATCCCGCGTCGGGACTTGGCATCTCCGGCCGCTCGGGCCGTCCTGGGAATTCCTCCGGCCATGGTCAGCGCTGGAATCGGCTCGCCCAGCGTTCGAGCAGGTTGATGGTGACGAGGATGGCGAAGGAGGCGGCCAGCATGACGACGGCGACCGCCATGGCGCTGGCGTACTCGAACTGGTCGAGCCATCCCATGATGACCTGTGGTGTGATTTCCGAGACGTAGGGCTTGTTCGTCGAGATGAAGATCACCGAGCCGTACTCGCCGACCGCCCGGGCGAAGGCCAGGGCGAAGCCGGTCAGGAGGGCCGGCAGGAGGGCCGGCAGCACCACGCTGCGGAAGGTCCGCCAACGCCCGGCCCCGAGGGTGGCGGCCGCTTCCTCGAGCTCGACCTCGAAGTCCTCGAGCACCGGCTGCAGCGTTCGGACGACGAAGGGCAGGCTCACGAAGGTCAGGGCCATCACGATCCCGCCGGTCGTGTAGGCCAGCCGGATGTCCAGCGGCACCAGGAAGCGGCCCAGCCATCCGTTCTGCGAGAAGAGGTTGGCCAGGGTGAGCCCGGCCACCGCCGTGGGCAGGGCGAAGGGGAAATCCACCAGTGCATCCAGGATCTTCCGCCCCGGGAACCGGTACCGCGTCAACACCCAGGCCAGCAGGGTGCCGAGCACCGCATTGAGGGTCGCGGCGAGGAAGGACGCGCCAAAGGTGAGCCGGTAGGCCGCCAGGGCCCGGTCGCTGAACGCCACCGTCGCGAAATCGTTCCAGCTCATCGCCGTGACCCGCATCAGCAGGGCTCCAAGCGGCAGGAGCACTACCAGGCCCAGGTAGGCGAGGGTGTATCCCATCGTCAGGCCGAAGCCGGGCAGGGCGCTGGTTCGTTGGTTCCCCATGGAGACGCGGGAGCAAACGCTAGCGAAGGCGCCGTCGTGGTGTAAACCACCAAACACAACCGGATTTGTAGGGATTTTCGTGCGAATGCGGTGTTCTCCAGTTGGCCATTGATGCCGGAACCCGCTTTGGCGAGGGTTCACGCGATGTCGATTCCGAGCGAATTCAACAACGTCACCGCCGTTGCCAAAGCCAACGTGTACTTTGAGGGCAAGGTGGTTTCCCATACTCTCCGTTTCGCCGACGGCTCCAAAAAGACCTTGGGGCTGATCTACCCGGGCAAGTTCCACTTTGGCACCGACCAGGCCGAGCGCATGGAGATCGTGGCCGGCCAATGCGTCATCCGCCTGGATGGATCCCCGGAGACCCGCACGGTATCCGCTGGATCGTTCTTCGATGTCCCCGCCAAGTCCGGGTTCGACATCGAGGTGACCGGCGGCATCTGCGAGTACATCTGCTCGTTCCTGCCCTGAACCCGGCACCCGGTCATCCGGGGCGCCCATCCGTCCGCAGACTCCGGTTCACAAGGACTCGAGGATCATCGACACGGTTCGACCGATGCTGCCCTGGTTCTCGCGGACCACGGCCTGGGCCCGTTGCCCCATGGCGCGACGCTCGTCGGATTGCTCCAAGAGGCGGATCAGGGTGGTTTCGAGGCCGGCCTCGTCGGCCACCTGCGCCGCGGCCCCGGCCCGGACGAAGGCCGGTGCGATGTCCGGGAAGTTCTCCATGTGCGGTCCGAAGACCACCGCCTTGCCGAGGGCGGCCGGCTCGATGGGATTCTGTCCGCCCTGCGCGGTCAGGCTCTTGCCGACAAAGACGATGTCCGCCCGGGTGTAGAAGTGGCGCAACTCCCCGGTGGTGTTGACCAGCAGGCAGTCGAGGCTTCCCGCCGCGTGGCGCGTGGTCGGCCGGAGGTCCTTGCGGAAGACGAACCGCACCCCCAGGGAGCGCAACTCCTCGCCCACCGCCGCCCCGCGCTCGTGATGCCGCGGCACCAGCACCAGGAAGAGGTTCGGGAACCGGGATTTCAGCCGGAGGTGCATGGCCGCGAGGATCTTCTCCTCGCCGTCGTGGGTGCTGCCCGCGACGAGGACCTGCGACCCTGGCCCGACACCGAGCTGGCCCAGCAGGGACACGATGTCGATGGGGTTGGGATCGTCGATCCGTGCAGCGTCGAACTTCAGGCTGCCGACGACATGGATGGCCTCCGGCCGGCATCCCAGCTCGCGCAGTCGCCGGGCATCGGCCTCGTTCTGCGCGCCCACGCCGGCGAAGCCGGCAAACAACTCGCCGAAGAGGAACCGGAACCGCCGGTACCCCCGGAAGGAACGCTCCGACAGACGGGCGTTGACCAGGAAATGGGGGATGCCCCGCCGCTGGAGGCTCCACAGGAAATTCGGCCAGATTTCCGCCTCCACCAGCACCACCACCTCGGGGTTGATGAGCCCCACGGCCCGCTGGACGTGCTTCCGGCGGTCGATCGGGTAGTAGATCTTGGTGATGTGGGCCGGCAGGCGCTCCCGCAGCAGCCCCATGCCCGTCGACGTGGTGGTCGAGACCACGATCTTGTGCAGGGGCAGCAGGGGCTCCATCGCCCGGATGAGCTGCGTGCAAAGGTTCACCTCGCCTACGCTGACGGCATGGAACCAGACCACCTGCCGGTTGGTCAGCGCCTGCTTGAGCTTGGCATCGTACAGCCCGAAGCGCTCCCCGAAGCCCGCCTGCCACGACCCGCGCCGGTACAT
>JBIKMQ010000007.1:0-13867 GCA_044359215.1 Candidatus Chromulinivoraceae bacterium | reverse complement strand
GCTGTGCCCACCTCCGGATGGGGGCGCACTCCAACGCGGTGCAGTCGCTGACCGAGGCCAAGCAGGCCGACCGGACCCAGAACACGGTGAGCTTCCAACTCGGCCTGGCCTATGCCGGCTGGGGCCGCTTCGCCGAGGCGGCCGAGCAGTTCGTCGAAGTCCTCGAGTTCGACAAGGACCATCCATCGGCCCACTACCAGCTCAGCCAGGCCTATCTGCGGCAGGGGGCCCGGGAGCAGGCGGCGGCCGAACTGGCCGAGCACCAGCGCATCTCGGCCGGCAAGTCGCAGGCGGCCGACAACCCGTCCCTCTTCGAGCGGTGCAAGTACACCGAGATCCTCGCGCCCTTCGCTCTGGAACAGCCGGAACCGGATTCCGTCCCGGTGCGCTTCGCCGACGACACCGGGCGTGCCTTCGGCACGGAGGCCGGCCGACTCCGCGGGCCGTTCGGCCTCTTCGATCTCAACCGTCGCGGCTGGAACGACGTCCTGCTGCCCGACGACCAGGGCGGCCTGCACCTGCTCTGGAACTCCAATGCCACCTTCTCCGCCCGCACCGATCCGCTGCCCCACGCCGTCGGGGTGCTCCATGACATCGTGGTGGGCGACCTGAACAACGACCGCTATGACGACGCGATCGTCGTGGGGACGGAAGGCTCCCAGCTGCTGCGGTTCGCCACCAACGGGTTCATCACCGACGGCACGGCCCTGGCCGGCCTCCGGGCGGTCAAGGCGACCGGGGCGGCCCTCGGTGACGTCGACATCACCGGCAAGCTGGCCCTGCTGGCCGTCACCCCGGAGGGGCGCCTTCGGGCCTTCACCAACTTCGGCACGGCCATCTTCCGGGAACGCAAGGCCCTGGCACCGGGGGACGGGTTCGACATCTCGGGGGTGACCTCGGTCACGGTCGACGACTGGAACAACGACGACCTGCCGGACGTGCTGCTCACCCGCCGGGGCGAGCCCCCGTGGGTGCTCTCGAACCAGCGCCGGGACGGTCTCGTGGCCGGGACGCAGCCGACGGACTGGCCGGTGGCGCGGTGCCTGGCGACCGGCGACCTCAACAACGACCTGCGGGCCGACGCGGCGCTCGTGACCGACGCCTCCATCGCCATCCACCTGGGCGGCCTGCGGGATCCGCTGCGCATCCCGGCCCGCAAGAACGGCATCCGGACGCTGCGCACCCTCGACTATGACAACGACGGCTGGCTGGACCTGGTCGGTTGGGGGACCGACGGACTGAGGGTCTGGCGCAACCGGGGCCGCCGGGGCTTCCACGAGCAGACCCAGGCGCTGGGGCTGCGGGAGCTGGCCGGTGGCACGGTGCGTCATGCGGCCTTCGCCGACTTCGACCAGGACGGTGACATCGACGCCCTCGTCGACCTCGAGGGGCGCGGTGTGCGTCTCCTGCGCAACGACGGCGCCAATGCCAACGGGCTGGTGAAGTTCCGCCCCATCGGCAACCGCTCGAACTTCAGCGGCATCGGCCTGCGCATCGAGCTGAACGCAGGCAACTGGCGGGCTGTCCGAAGCGTGCAGCGCAAGCCGGTGGAGATCGGGGTGGGACGCCACATGGACCTGGAGACGGTCCTGGCCCGCTGGGCCGACACCCAGCCGCTCTTCGGGGTCGGGCCCCATCCGAGGCAGGTCGTGGACCTCATCGAACCCAAGAACCCGACCGGTTCCTGCCCCTACCTCTACGCCTGGGACGGCACCCGGTTCCGCTTCCTGACGGACATCCTCAGCTCGGCACCGGTGGGCCTGCCGGCACGGCCGGGACTCAACATCGTGGCCGATCCCAGGGAATGGGTGGCACTCGGCGGCGAGGCGGAGTTCGTGCCCCGGCAGGGTCGCTACATGGTGCAGCTCACCGAGGAGTTGCGCGAGGTCCTCTATCTGGACGAGGCCAAGCTGGGCTGGGTGGACATCCCGCCCGGATCCGAGGCCCATCCCACCAGCAAGCTGGTACCCGGCCCGCCGTTCCCGAAGCACGAGCTGCGGGTGCTTTCCGGCCGCCTGCCGCTGCGCTCGGCCCTTTCTGGCGACGGGATTGACCTGACGGCCACGCTGGACCGGGAAGACGGCCAGCGCGCCTCGCCACGGTTGAGGGTGCCGCAACTCCGAGGCCTGGCCGAGCCCACGTCGGTGATCCTCGACTTCGGCCCGCTCACCAACCAGCCCGGCCTGACCCTGGCGCTGAGCGGTTGGCTGCGCTTCGGCGGCGGCATGGCCAACATCGCGGGCAGCCACGACCCCGAACTGCCCTTTCCGTTCCCCCGGCTGGAGGCCGAGACCGCCCCGGACCGCTGGGAACCCCTGCCCCGGGTGGTGGTCGGGGTGCCCGCCGGTCGGACCAAGACCATCCTCGTGCCCCTGGACGGGGGGCGGCTTCCGGCAGGAACGCGACGCCTCCGGCTGAGCTACGCCTTCGAGTTGCATTGGGATCGTATCGCCCTGTTCACTGCAAACACGCCCGCCCGCGTGACCACCCTCGCCCCGAGCTCCACCGACCTGCACTGGCATGGCTATGGCGAGTTCGCGCCCATGGGGCCCTCCGATCCGCTGACACCCATGCACGACACCGTGCGCCAACGGCCGCCCTGGCGGATCACCCCCAGCGGGTGGGCCACCCGGTACGGCCCGGTCGACCCGCTCGTGGCCGCCGAAGACAGCGGTGTGGTGACGGTGGCCGCCGGGGATGAATTGACGCTGGAGTTCGCGGCCGCGGCCGTCCCGCCGGCAACCCCGGGCCACGACCGGCGCTTCTTCCTGTGGACGGTCGGCTGGAACAAGGATGCCGACTACCATGTGGCCGCCGGCGACCGGATCGATCCGTTGCCCTGGCACGGCATGGACGACGCCCGGCACGGGGTGGAGCCGAGACCAGCCCTGCCGAGCGACGAGTTGCACCGGCGCTTCAACACCCGCTGGGTGGGGCCGTTGAACTACGAGCGCGTGGAGGCCCGCCGATCCAGGTCGGGCGAGGCACCGGTCCGACGCTGAACGGGCGGGGGGCTCAGACCCGGGAGGTCGAGCCGGGAACCTCGGTGCCCCGCGGCGAGGGTCCATGCGGGCGGTGTCACGGCTGGCAGCGGGTCTTGGAAACCCCTACGGCAGAACCCAGGAACCAATGACCGAAACCCAAAAGCCGAAACCCAAAAGCCAAAAGCCGGAGTCCAAGATTCCAGGTGGGGACGGAAACTCAGGACTCGACGGCGCTCAATTCGACCGGCTCGACCCGGACTCCCTGCTTCTTGAGCCACTGCACGCCGGCGGCGATCTCGGAGGATGCGCCCTCGATCTCGAGGCACACGATGCCCACCACGTCCGTGACGCTCGCCTGGCGGATGCTGGTGACCAGACGGAACTCGTGACCGAGCCGCCAGATCACCGGTGCCTTGATGCGTTGCGGCGGATAGGTGAGCCAAAAACGGGCGGTGGTGGTCGCCGATTCGGCCTTCCTGGCCGCCGCGCGGGAGGCTTTCGTGGTCGTCTTGCGGGGTCTGGCCGCCGGTCGGGACTTCGGAGATGGAGTGGGCATGATCCTCTTGGACAAGTTGGGCCGGTCGACGGCGGGAAGGATCAACCCCCGGCGATGGCCGGGATGATGCTGATCTCGTCGCCGTCCTTGATGACGGTGGCCTGGTTGTCGAGGAAGCGGATGTCCTCTTCGTTGACGTACACGTTGACGAAGCGGCGGACCTCCCCCTTCTCGTCGATCAGGCGCTCGGCGATTCCGGGGAATTGACTCTGCAATTCGGCGATCGCGCCGGCAACGGTGCCCGGTTTGACCTCCACGAGTTCGACGTCGTGGGTGAGCTTGCGGAGAGGCGTGGGGATTCGGACTTGGACGGCCATAGGATCGTGGTCGGACTTGACGCCGAGAGATTCCGCGAAACGCCGCCCTTGGCAAGAACGGTGTCGGCCGACAGGGCGCACCGCCGGCCGGACGAATCGTCCGGAGGGGATCCGTGGGTGCCCGGGAGCACCCGCCCGGGGACACCCTTCAGGCCGCGACCTGCGCGACAGGCGCGGGCCTCGGCGCCCCATAGGGCAGTTCCTCGGGGATCTCCGTGTAGCGCGAAAACACCTCGAACATGGCCGAGAAGTCCTTGTTCACATCGCCCGAGAGGCAATCGGTCAAGGCGTCGGCGAGGTCCGGTCGCCCTTCGGTGACCGTCTTGAAGCTCACGTTCGGGTCGTAGAAGGCGTACACCAGCTTGCGCATGTTCTCGATGCTCTGGCGGGTGATGCGGCCGTACTCGACGAACCGGGCCGGGGACACGTCACCGGCCTCCAGGGCGCCGTGGATCGCGTCGGCCGCGGCCACGCCGGTCTTGAGCGCGATCATCAGGCCGCTCGAGAAGACCGGGTCGAGGAAGCCGACGGCATCGCCCACCAGGACGAGCCCGGAATCGGCGCAGTATTCGGAGCGGAAGGTGTACTCGGCGGTGAGCCAGTACTGGTCGCAGACCCGTCCGGTGGACAGGTGGTCCTGGATCCATTGGTTCTGCCCAATCTCCCGCTGGAAGATGGCCTCGGGGTCCTTGAGCCCGCCGCGGGTGAGATACTTGCCATCGGCCACCACGCCCACGCTGATCCGGTTGTTGTGCTGGGGGATGTACCAGAACCAGCCCTTGTCGGGCACGAAGGCCACCGTCGTGCCGCCCTCGTCGATGCCGGGGTCGCGCTTGGCCCCCTCGTAGTAGGTCCAGACGGCCACCTTGTTGAGCTTGGGATCTCCGCGACGCCAGGCATTGCGCGTGGCGGCGATGGCCTCGCGCCCCGTGGCATCCACGGTCACGGCGGCCCGCACCTCCACCTCGCCGTGTTCGCGGGAGTCCACACGGACCCCCCGGTACGCGCCGGTGGCATCCTGCAGCAACTCGGTCACCTCGGACTCCTCCCAGACCTCTACCCCGTGCTCCCGGGCGTTCTCGAGCATCATCTGGTCGAACTGGCTGCGCAGCACCTGCCAGGACTGGGCCACCGTGTCGCGGTCATACCGGTTGAAGAAATAGAACGGCTGGGAGGCCCGGCCGGAGGGAGCCACGAACTGAACCGAGTACTTTTTCATGAAGCACGACCGACGCAGGCGCGGGATCATGCCGATCCGCTCCAGCGGCGGATAGGTGAACGGGATCATCGACTCGCCGATGTGGTAGCGGGGGAACTTCTCCCGCTCGATGACCAACACCTTGCGCCCGTGCTGGGCCAGGGCCGTGGCGGTGGCACACCCGGCCGGTCCGGCACCAATGACCACCACCTCGAAGTTCTCCAGGGTTTTCATACGTAGGCGTACTAACAACTGCCCCACAGGTACTCCACCGGCGGCGACATGCAAGCGGGGTGTTCGGAGGGGAGACGGCGCCGAAACGGCAACGCCGCCGTGGGAACGGCGGCGCGCGTGGCCATCGGACGGACCGGGCCATGAATGGGGGCCCGGAGGACGACCCGGATCGGAGGCTTGAATCAGGGCTTCGGGACCTCGTTCCGCTTCTTCTGCTCGGCGGCCTCCTTCTGGAGCCGCTCGGCATCCGAGGATTTGATGACCTCGATTTGCGCACCTTTCTTGAGCTCCTCGGCGCTGGGCACCTTGATGATGTCGCTGGTGGCGCTGGCGCCTGCCCCGCCGGGCAGGGGCGGGGGCGTCTGGGGCTTCACCGAGAGCAGCTCGATCTCGAAGACGAGGGTGGAGTGCGGCGGGATCTTCGGGGGCGAGCCGTTCTGGCCGTAGGCCAGCTCGGAGGGGATCACGAACTGGTACTTGGAACCGACCTGCATGAGCTGCAGGCCCTCGGTCCAGCCCTTGATGACGCGGTTCAGCCCGAAATTGGCCGGTTGTCCGCGCGAGATGGAACTGTCGAACTCCGTGCCGTCGACCAGCGTGCCCCGGTAGTGCACCTCGACAATGTCCTCGGCCTTGGGCTGCGCGCCCTGGGCGGCCTTGAGCACCTTGTACTGCAGGCCGCTCGGGGTCGTCTGGACGCCCGGCTTGGACTTGTTGGCGGCCAGGAACAGTTCGCCGGCCACCTTGGCCTTCTCGCCGTCCTCCTTGCGCTTCTCCTCGGCCTTCTTGCGCAGTTCCGTGGTGTAGTTGCGCAGGATGAGGTTGGCCTCGCCGTCGGTGATCAGGGTGGGCTTGCCACGCAGCGCCTCGGAGAAGGCCTTGATGACGACCTCGGGGTCGTGCTCGTAGTTGCCCCGGGCCAACTGGCGCTTGATGTCTCCGGCCAGCAGAACGCCCATGGCGTAGCTGTGCTTCTCGAGTTCGGTCTTGAACTTGCCCTCGCCCGGGTCGGCGGCCGCGGCGGAACCCGGTCCCGACGCGGTGGACGGGGCCGCGGTGGCGGGGTTGTTCTGCCCCAGCGCCGATCCCGCCAGGACTCCGGACAGAAGGACGATCGATAGTGTTTTCATGGCTGCCTGCGTGCTCCGCCCCGGGCTCAACGGCGTGTTCCGGGACGGTTTTGGACGTTGGGTATCAGCCCGCCGGTGCGAAGTCGAGCCTGGGCACGGAGGCGGGCGGCACCGGCGCGGCCGGTCGGCCCGGCAGCGCCACCCGGGACCCCATCGCCGGTTTGCCTTGGCCGGCCCGGCGACGAGGTTCACGGTCGATGACGATGAACCACCGGAGGACCAGGCCCGAGGTTTCAGGCCCCGTCCAGCGGACCGGCGTTCCCGGGTCGCATGGGAAGGGCCAGTCCATCCTGCCCGCCCGATGTCTGGCGGGCTGGATGCTCTGGATGTTCGGCATGGCCTCCGTCATGGGCGCTCCGGTCATCGAGGTCGTTCCGTCCCCCCAGCTCACCTTCCGCAGCGGTCACACCTACGTCGTCGACGGGCCGGTGCGCCTCGAAGGCTCGGTACGCTTCGAGTCCGGCTGCGTGGTCAAGTTCCGGCCGGGCCGATCGGCCGGCCTCGTGCTCGGACCCGGGGCGACGGTGTCGTGGGAGGCACGGCCGGAGGCCCCGGTCGTGTTCACGGCCTCGGACGACGATTCGGTGGGTGAGCGCGTTGCGGGGTCGACCGGGACGCCGTCGGCCAGCCCTTATGCCGAAGTCGCCCTGTCGGTGGAAGGCGACGGGGCGGGATCGCCGACGCGGCGATGGAATGATTTCCGGATCTCCCACGCCCGGGTGGCCCTCCGCTGGAGCCGGTCGTCCGCCGCACTCTGGCATTTCCAGATCCAGCACTGCGGCGTCGCCATCGAGGCCACCAACAGCTCGCTGAAGCTGCGCAACGGCCTGATCCACCGGGTGGAGGCCGCCTTCAGCGACCTGAGGGACAGCCCGGTCGACGGCCAGCAACTGACCGTGGCCCGGGCCGCAGCGCTGCACCGTCGGCCCTCCGGCTCGCCCCTGACCCTGCTGCGGTGCGTGATCGGCGAGGTGGCCGATCCGTCGGGGTTCATCCACCCGGCGCCCGAGGGCAATCCCAATGCCATCCTGCCATCGACCGTGACCAACGCGTTCCTGGAGACGGCCGGATCGCTCTACCTGCCATCCGGCAGCCGCCGCGTGCGCCCCGGGTTCGGGCATGCCTGGCTGGACGCGGAACTGGCTGCGGTGCTGCCGGACATGACCGTCCTGCCCCCGGAACCCCTGCCCCCGCTGGTGACCCGCCATTTGTACCTCGGCCCGAGGGCGATCCGGGATCGCGCGCTTCCCGCGGCCGAGGGCATCCCCCCGATCAAGCTCGGCTTCCACCACTGGCCGGTGGACTACTGGGCCGAGGGCGTGACTGTGAGCAACGCCCTGCTCACACTGGCCCCGGGAACGGTGCTGCGCGAAGCCCCGGGCCGCGGCTTCCATTGGATCGGCACGGGGGCGATGCAGCGCGACGCGGCGGCGGCGGCGATGACGACGACCGCCCCGAAGACCAGGCCGATCCCGGGACGGGGAGACCGTGATCGGGACGGCCGCTCCGACCTGGATGAAACCATCGACGGGACCGACCCGAACGACGCGTCCAGCGTCCGGCCTCTGAACCTTTCGGTGCTCGGCCTCGACACCGAGACCTTCGAATCGGAGGACGGGATCCGGCCGTTGCCGGGGTCGAATGCCGATCGTGAGCCGTCCTTCGACCGATGGGCGGCCGGATTCCATCGGGCCGGCCAGGTGCTGCGCTACCCGCTGACCGCCCGACAGGGCGGGCTGAGCCGGACCAACCTCCAACCCCGTCATGGCTCGGTGAGCCTCGATTACTGGCCGGACTGGTTCCACGGGAAGACCAACGACGCGCCGGGTGCCGAGTGCGTGCTGCTCGAGGCCCCGGGACTCCGAGTGATCATCGATGCGGCCGGCCGAAACCTGGGGATCACCCGCCTCTCCGGGACCCACGATCAGACGGTGTGGTCACCGCTGCCCCGGTCGACCACGCAGGACCAGCCCGTCAATGGGCGCACCCACTGGCTGCTGCGAGCCTCGTTCGGCGCGGAGATCTTCGACGGCGTCGCCAGGCAGTCGCACTCCCGGCCACCGAGGCCCAGCGAGGAGGTGCCCAGCTTCAGCGTGGGCAATGCCGCGGATGGGCGGTCCCCGGCACTCGGGCGCATCGACCGCGTGATCCTCCGGAACCACCTGTTGCCGGGCACCCCGGGGCATCCCGGGCCGCTGCCAGGCGCCCCGAGGGGCACCGACCGACCGCTGGAAGGCGACCCGGAGGAGCGGATCTCGGCCGAGTCGCTGGCCACCGGCATCCGCCTGAGATTCCGTCGCGACTGGGAGGGGGACTGGGAGGGGACAACCCGGGGTCAGTATCCCATCGAGCGCCGCCGCCTCGAGCCCGGACCGACAGGCTGGGAGGTCATCACCCGGGACGCCCGGACCTCGGTGCATGACGACACGGGAGTGCCACCCGGCCACACCTACGCCTACCGCGTCCTTCGCAACGGCCGCCCGCCCCTCGAGGTCTGCGCCGCCCATGACACGCCGCCCCCCGTCGATCGCGGGCGGGCCCTCCTGCTGGTCGACGAAACCCTCGCCGACCGACTCGGCCCGTCGCTGGCCCGCCACCGTGCCGACCTGGTGGCCGACGGATGGGAGGTCGTCCAGCACCGGGTGCCCCGCCATCTGGACGCCGATCCGCAGGACTTCGATTGCCGCCGCCACGACGCCGAGGCGCTCCCGCGCAACCGGACCAACCTGCTGGCAATCCGGGCCCTGATCCGTCGTGAGTTCGAGACCCACCCCGGTCGCCCCCACGTGGCCGTGCTCATCGGGCACCCCACCATCCCGCAGAGCGGCTGGGCGGCCGAGGACGGCCACATTGCCTGCAATGATCCGGCCGGCATCCACCTCGGGGCCTGGCCGGCCGACCTCTTCTACGGCGACCTCACGGGAACCTGGACCGACGCCCGGTCCTTCCGCACGGGATGCCCGGATTGCCCCCGCAGCCAGTGCACCTATTGCATCCTCGGCAACGAGGCCGGGGACGGGCGCTGGGATCCCAACGATCTGCCCCGGGAACCCGACGGCAGCCCCGGACGCATCGAGGTGCCCCTCGGTCGCATCGACTTTGCGCGCTTGTCCCACTTCGACAGCCGGTTCGCCGGCCTCAAGGGCGCGCCGAGGAACCCGGTCGACGTGGAAGTCGCCCTCCTCGAGCGCTACCTCGACAAGGCCTGGCGGTACCGGCGCGGACTCCTGGAATTCCGCGACTCGGCCATCGGCTACGCCAACGCCGTGGCGCCGCTCGTCGACCGGAACCTGCTGCACATCCTGCCCCGGCTGGCCCCGCACGAGCCCGTGTCGGCGACGACGTGGACTTCCGACCTCTTCCACGACGGACCCCGGGTGCGGTGGGGATTCCAGGCCGACTATTCGCATTTCGGGGTGCTGGGCATGACCGGCGCAGCCAAGGCCGGGCACAGCCACTTCGCGAAGAACGTGGCATGGCGGCGCCCCGGCGACGTGCCCCGCGTGGCCTTCCTCTTCGCCTTCGGGTCGTTCCTCGGGCAATGGTACAGCGGCTACGGCGAGGATTTCCTGCGCACCTGCCTGGCGGCCGAGGACTCCGTGCTGCTGGCCGGAACGGCCCACTCGCCCACCCCGTGGGCCACCGACCGGGTGCATGCCGGGGCTCCGGTCCACACCCTGCTGACCGACACGGCCGAGCGCAGTCCGTCGGTGAATGTGCGATTGACCTACCTGCTGGGGGACCCCTGCCTGCTCGAGCATCCGTTGACCGCGCCAACCGGCTTCACCGCCCGGTCCATGGGGCCGGCGGTCGAGGGAGCGGTCGAACTGTCCTGGACCGCCTCGCCCGAGGCCGACCTGGGCTACCGCATCGACGAGGCTCCATCGGCCGATGCCGCCACCTGGACGGTGGTGCGCGACCTGCCGGCCGGCACGAACCGCCTGCGTCTCGGGGCCGATGCCCGCGGCAAGACCTTCCGCCTCCGGGGCCTGGGCTCGGTCACCAACGGGTCCGGTCGGCATCGACAATGGACGGCAGCCTCGTGGGCCACGCCATGAAGCCGCCTCGTGGGGCCACGGCCCGCACCGGGACCCGGGGCGTGGGTCCGGCAGGTTTCAGGCTGGAAGGATTGGCCTTGAACCTGCTTAGCTCGTGCAGCTTCCACGGGATGCCGGTTTTCCCCGCCTCGATCTTGCCATGAAAACGTTTCACCTCGGATGGGTTCTCTGGTTGGCCTTGGGTCTCGGATCCACCCTCCGGGCCGAGAGCCCGGACATCCTGTCGCTGACCTGGTCGGAGGGGCGACCCTCGCTGGAGTTCCGGTTGCTGCCGTCGATCTCCGAGTACCGGGTCCGCGGCGGTTCCACCCCGTCGGCGACCGGACCCGGTGCAACCGTGGTGCCCGGCGACCAGGCGGGCAACCGATGGACCGCCGGGGCCGCCGCGGGCGGAGACTCCGGCTTCTACCGGATGGAGGCCGTGCCGCTGCCCTCGGAGACCGTCCGGTCGGGCGCCCTGCTCCACCGGATCGCCTATGGCCCGACCCCGGACGACCTCGACCGACTGGCCGTCCTGGGCACCGACGCCTACCTGGAGGAGCAACTGGCTCCGGAGACGATCTCCGAGGAGCTCGACCAGGTCCCGGACACCGGTCCGGTGTGGCGCAAGGTCACCCTCACCGGCACCGGATCCTCCTCCAAGCTCTACGTCTACCTCAGCGGTGCGGGCGACGCCTACCTGGATGATTTCCGCCTCGTGGCCGGCCCGACCGACAACGGCGTCGCCACCAACCTCATCGCCAACCCGGGCTTCGAGCAGCCGTTGGCCCCCGCGAACTGGACGACCACCACCAACACCGCCAACTCGGCCAGGACGACCGACTTCGTCCGTTCCGGCAACGCCTCCTACCACCTCGTGCAGGTGGCCGCCGGAAGCACCGGCACCGACGCGCTGGTGCAGACCCTGCCAACGACGCTCAACGCCAACGCCACCTACACGCTGAGCTTCTGGTACCTGGTGCAACCCTCGCGGCTGCAGCTCACCGTGCGGCTCAGCGGCAGCGGCATCTCGCTCACCGTGCCGCTCCAGGGCGACGCGGAGTCGCCGGCCCCCTACCACGCCCGGCTGCAGGAGGGCACGGCGAGCATCGGCGACCTGCGGGCCTGGCACGTGCTGCATGCGGTGCAGTCAAAGCGCCAGCTGGCCCAGGTGTTCCAGCAGTTCCTCGAGAACCACTTCGTCACCGAGTACTCCAAGAGCCTCACCTACTTCGACGAACGCGCCGGCCTGCCCAACGCCTGGTCCGGACCGGAGGCGACCCGGCAGGAGTTCAAGGAGAACCTGCGGTGGCGCCAGGCGTTCCTGAACCCCCGGTGCACCTTCCACGACCTGCTGAGGATCAGCGCCGAGAGCCCGGCGATGATCATCTACCTCGACACGGTGCTCTCCCGGGGCGACGTCAGCACCACCACCAAGACCAACCGGATCGCCAACGAGAACTACGCCCGCGAGCTGTGCGAACTCTTCGCCTTCGGCGTGGACAACGGCTACGACCAGGTGGACATCGAGCAGATCTCGCGCGCCTGGACCGGGTGGACCGTGGAGCTGCTGGCGACCAACCAGGCCGCCAACCCGTTCGCGCCCCGGACCACGGTGCTCATCAACCCGGGCCTGACCAACGCGACCGAGCGCAACAGCGTCACCAACCTCGCGGGCCTGTGGTCCTTCCGCTACCGCACCGACCGGCATGACGCCCGGGTGAAGTGGGTCTTCCACGAGCACGACGCCCGAGGGGCCATCCTCACGAACTCCCCGAAGACCGTGCCTGCCCGGTTCGGCCCTCCCTGGGCGGGCCGTCCCTACGGGCTGAAGCTCGACAACGGGTCGACCACCAACGGCATCCAGGACGGCTACCAGATCCTCCGACACATGGCCGACCAACCCTTCACCCAGGAGTACCTTTCGGTGAAGCTCTGCCGACTGCTCGTCCATGACGACTTCCACCACGGCTACGATTTCACCGACGCCGAGACCTCACCCGAGGAGGCCCTGGTCCACGCCTGCATGCTGGCCTGGGAGAACCCGCCGAACGGCGGGCCCAAGGGGCAGATGCGCGACGTGCTCCGGGTGATCCTCACGAGCGGCCTGTTCCGCGAGGCCCGGACCGCCTCGGCCAAGGTGAAGACGCCGCTGGAGTTCGCCGTGTCCACCCTCCGGGCCTTCCGGGCCTCCCGGCCCGACGGCTCGTCCTCCTCGGTCGCCGACGCGCCGGTGCTGGTGGCCTCGGGCGGCATCCTGGACCGCGCCGGGCGCATGCGGCTCTTTGACCGCGCCGACCCCGACGGCTACGCCGAGGATGCCGGGGGCTGGATCAGTGCCGGCACCCTGTCGGAACGGCTCCGCTTCGTGCAGTCCCTGGCCCTCGCCGGCTCGGGCCTCACCACCGGCACCGGCGTCCGCAGCAACCCCGATGCGATGGGTGCCAACCGGATCGACCCGGCGGGCCTGGTGTCGCTGCGCCTGGGGAACGGGGCCGACCGCTCGGCCGAGTCCGTGACCGACCTGCTTCTCCGCCTGCTGTTCCCGTCCGAGGGGGCGGGCAACCTGACCGAATACCGGGCCCTGGGCATCCGGTTCCTCAACACCGCCGACAACGGCACCACCGCCTCGGCGTTCGCCACCCTCGTCCCCGGAACCCGGGACTACGACAGCCGGGTGCGGGGCCTCGCCGCGCTCCTGTTGAGTTCCCCGCGCTTCCAGGAGCAATGAGCCACCGCCGAGAAATTCGCGCCATCCGCCCCAGATCCGCCCCAGATCCCAGCCGCACCGTCCCGACCATGAACACGCCCCAGATCCTCACGCGCCGCAGTTTCCTGAACACCGCCACCGGACTGGCGGCCACGGCCGCGCTCAGCTCGCTCACCGACGTGCCGCTCTTCGTGCAGAAGGCCCTGGCCGAGGGCACCCTCGGGAAGCCCGACGCCAACGGCCGGGTCAAGAAACTGCTCTTCATCTTCCTGCGCGGGGCCAACGACGGGCTCAACTCGGTCATCCCCCACGGCGACGACGCCTACGGGCCGAAGATCCGCGACAACATCGCCATCCCGGTCGATCCGGCCCAGGGCTGGAATGTCCGGGGCAAGGCCCTGTTCCCGGAGGCCGGCACCAGCGGGGGCACCTTTGCCTACCCGTATTCGCTGCCGCTGGGCAATGGGTTCGCCGGGCTGCACCCGGCGCTGAAGTTCCTGGTCCCGGTGTACAACGCCGGCGAACTGGCGGTGATCCACCGCGTGGCCTATCCGCAGCAATCGCGCTCGCATTTCGACTCCCAGGCCTACTGGGAGACCGGGGCCCCGAGGGCGACCATGGTCAAGGATGGCATGCTCTACCGGGCGATGGTGGAGTCGGGGCGGCCCGGCCGGAACTCGCTCACGGGCGTGTCGTTCCAG
>JBIKMQ010000314.1:0-3960 GCA_044359215.1 Candidatus Chromulinivoraceae bacterium | reverse complement strand
GCGTCGTAGGCTGCTGCCAGGGCGTCGATCTGGTCGTCGTGGGCGTCCTTGATGCCGGTGAAGGACCGCATCTCGGACACGAACGGGCCGGCCCACCGAGGGGCGTCCGGGGGCAGGAAGATGCGCCCGGCGTTCCAGGCGGCGGCGACCGGTTGCGCCCGGATGAACTTGTCGGCCGTGGCCGGCTTTGCCTGGACGTTGAGTTGGAGTTTGCCCGGGGTGTCCGGGCGGACGTTCATCAGGTCGACGACGCCGCGCTCGGTGCCGCCGACGTAGGCGACCATCGGCGCCCCCGGGTAGGTGGCAGCCAGGGCGCGCAGGCGCTCAGCAAAGGCCGGGGCGGCGACCTGCATCCGGTGGACGTCGAGGATGTGGAACCGGCCCTCGGCCTCGGCCATGACCACGGCGACGGAGTAGTCGCTGGCGGTCTTCTCGGTGTAGGCCAGGTCCAGGCCGATGGCGGCGCGGTACCGGGTGGGCGGCGGCGAGAACAGGACGTCGCCCTCGAACACGGCGCCGCCCTTCGGGGTGGGGCGCTGGTCGTAGAGGCTGGCCCAGTCGTACTCGCCGACGTCGATGCGGCGCTCAGCGAGGAAGTCCGCCGGCATGAACTCCGGCCACAGCGCCTCGCCGGGCTGGCGGGGGTCGCGCGGGTCGGTGCCGTCGGCGATGGCGCGCAGTTCGATGACCTCCCAGCCGGCGCCGCCGTTGCGTTCGCGGAGCCAGCCGATCAGGTCGTCCGAGTGCCAGCGTGTATGCACGCACAGGATCGAGGCCCCGGGATGCACCCGGGTCATGGCGGTGGAGGTCCACCACTCCTTGATCTTGTTGCGGATCGTGGCGCTCTCGGCCTCGGCCCGGTTCTTGTGCGGGTCGTCGACAAGAAGCAGGCCGTCGACCGGGTTACCGGTGAGGGGTCCGCCGACGCCGGTGGCCAGCAGGCCGCCCCCATCGGTGGTCACCCACTCGCTCACCTTGCCGGCGTCGTCGCGGATGGTGACCCCAGCGATCTGGGCGTAGTCCCGGGCGAGGCGACTCTTGGTGAACGCCAGGCTGGCGGCGTACGACGCATAGGCGTTGCGGAGCCAGGGCTTGCGCTTGAGCAGCCAGGCGAGGCCGTGAAGCAGCGTCTCGGTCTTGCCGTGCTGCGGGGGCACGCTGACCAGGGCCCGGACGCGCTCCCCCTGGGCGATCCGCTCGAACAGGTCGGTCAGCCGGGCGAGGTGCCGGGGGCTCTGCCAGCGCGGGGTGACCGCGGGGATGAACCCCTGGAGCGGTCCGGTCAGGCGTTGGCGGCGGCGGCGCTCAAGTTCCGCCCTCGCCATCAGGAGCAGGTCGGCTTGCGCTGACGATGGCGGCGAGCTGGTCATCCGAGAGTTTGGTGACGTCGACGGTCTGGATCGGCTTGCCGTCCACGCCGGAGATTTCCGTCCGGTTGATGGTGCCCCACCGCTTCGGGAACTTGCGTTCCAGGCGCCAGGCGGCGGCGCGCCAGTCCCCGTCCGCGGCGGCCTTGCTCAGCGTGAGCACGTCGCGGATCTCGGCCTGCGCGGTCGCCTCGTGCATCGCCTCGACGAACGCGGCGTAGATGCCTTCGGGCTCCTGGTTGCCTCGCTTGAGCCAGGCGTACAGGGTTTCCTTGTTGATCCCGGCGGCGGCGGCGGCCGTCTCGATGTAGGCCCCGGCGCGGACCGCGTTGATGATCTGCGTCTGGCGCTCCGGGGTCAGCTTGGTCTTGCGCCCGGGGGTGCCCTTGGGCTTCTCGGTGGACATAACGCGATCGGTCTTCCTTCAATGAAGCGGATCGCCTCTTCCGTCGAGAGCATGGCTGGACCCACGTATCGAAAGGTGGCGGACGGACGGCCGCTGCTCCCCATGGCCATGTCTTTCCCTCGGCCAAGCGACGACGACGATCCGATCTTGGAGTAGCCGTTGAGTCCAGGCTTTGCGACCAGAGCCCATGTCGGAGATCTGTCGTAAGAACGGATCAATCCCGGGTGGGCCGGGTACATATGCAGTCTCTTGCCGATTTTCTTGTAAGCGGCGCCGATAGCATCGACCAAGACGAATGACAGGCCGAGTCCCTGCCAGTCAGGCAGAGTGACGAGTCGGCTGACGCCCATGATGTCGTCCGCTTTGGGGTGCGGACGATGAAGCGCGCCTGCGAACGCGACCGACTTGTCTCCGACAAACAGCGCGAAGCATCGGGCCGCTTTATGCAAGTCGCTGCTCATATAGTGAAACTTAGAGAAGCGACTCCATTCGGAATGATGCACTCGACAGACTTTCGCGTCGATGGTTGGGCGACGTTGAAGCAACCTCCGCGTGAACGAGGAGGTCGCCATGTCAAGCACCCAGTCCGGCTGCAACCAGTCCACGATGTCGTAGTGACAAGAAGCTACGACGAGTTTCTTTTTTGTCTTTCGGATGAGTTTCTGTACGGCGTGAGATCCGACTTGAGCCACCTGTCGATCAACGACAGACGTGAACTCGTCCACGATGATGGCGTCTTCCGTCTCAAGAATGGCTCGCGCCAGATCGACGCGGAACTTCTCGCCGTTGCTCAGGACGCTGTAGGGGCGGACCCACGCGGGGACGGTGTTGAATCCAACGGAGGACATGCAGTTGACGATCTCGCTCAGCGAGAATCGCTTGTCGAACGCATCGACAACCGCGCAGTCTCCCCACTCGCGCAACGTGGGCTCGCCAAAGGCTCGGCGCAGAACGGAACTCTTGCCGGACCCCGACGGGCCGATGATGGCACCGATCTGCCAGTCGTTCGCCTCGATGGGAAGATCGAAGTCCCAAGAGACGGAAGTTTTGCTCTCTAGCGGGCAATCGAACAGAGACTCCACCTGCGCAACACGCGCGGTCTTCTTGATGTCCGAACTGACAGAGAACTCGATCTTCACAGACTCACCAGTTTGGTCTTGAAGCCCATGCCGGACAGTTGCTCGTAAACTTCAGCCTGGTGACTCTCATTCTCGCAGGTGATCTGAACGAGGAACGTGGAACCGCCGAGCATCGATTCGCTCGAAAGATCGTCCGCAGCGTCGTCACCGGCGATCTCGGCCGCCATCTTATCCAGTTCGGCGGCGTCCCACCCGGCGAGCGCGGCGTCCTCCAGCCCGTACTCGGACAGGATGTTCGCCACCGCGGCGGTGTCCCACTCGGCGATCTCGTTGAGCTTGTTGTCAGCGAGGGCGAGGAGATGGGCGTCCGCCGGGTCCAGGTCCAGGAACCGGACCGGCACGCGGGTCATCCCGAGGGACTCGGCGGCGAGGATGCGGGTGTGCCCGGCGATGATCTCCCGGTCCGCGGTGCGCGCCAGGATCGGGGCGCCCCAGCCAAACCGTTTCATCGACGCGGCGACCTTGGCGATGGCCTTGTCGTTCCGGCGCGGGTTGCGGTCCCAGGGCTTGAGGTCTTTGATGTCGCACCAGACGGCGGCGACTTCCTCGACCTTGGGCTCGGGTCGTGCGTTTGCGTTGGGTTTTGCCATCGGGGTCGGCGGTGGCGGCCCGTGCGTACACGTCGGCCCCACCCTTCCTGCGAGGCCGGGTGGGGGTGTGCGCGCGGCGGCGCCGGACCCCATCGGCCCCTACCTATCTGCGCTGCCCCGCGGCAACGTGCGGCAACGTGCGGCAGGTGACGCGCCCCCGACGATCTGGAGCCGGTGCGTGATGGCAGCCCAAAGATCGGGTTCTTCGGCCTGGAGCTGGGTCAGATAAATGACGCGAACTTTTCCGAGCTTGCTGGTCCGCAGGGTGCCACGTTCGGCCATGCCGCGGATCTGCCGGAGGGGTCGCCCGGTCATGCTGGCGAACTCGGCGAGGGTGTACCAGGCGAGGAGCTTCGTGGTGGGTTCCCGGGCGGGGGTCTTGCTCATGGGTCTCCGGTGAGCGCCGCGCGGGTCATGGCGCAGGGCTGGGTCAGGGTGGCAGTGGCGGTGTCAGCGGG
>JBIKMQ010000313.1:0-3977 GCA_044359215.1 Candidatus Chromulinivoraceae bacterium | reverse complement strand
GTTGTTCTGGTGCCCCCAGGAGGAACTGCCCGCCCACGGTCCTTGAGACACAATGGTACACGGCCCCCTCGACCTTGATCCGCCCCTTGCGCATGCCCAAACCCTGCCCACCCGCCCCACCCCCGTCAACCACATTGAACCTGTCACCATGTATCAGGATGGAAAAAAACCCCCGCAGCTTGCGCTGCGGGGGTAACCCCAGATGAGTCAACAAATCAGGCTACCCAGCCTGCTGCGGACACGTGCCTGCTAGCCGGTTCAATGCCAAGTGGTGCAGGATGCTCGCCGGCCCCAAAAAACGACCGCCAAGAGAGTAAGGGCGATGGGCGGCGCCGCTCGGCCGGTGCGCGGGATGCGGGTGGTGGATCGGTCAGGCGGGGATTCCACGCAGTGACTGCGCAACCTTCACACACCTCACTCCCCCGTCGTCATTCATACCGGAGGGCCTGGATGGGTTCGAGCCGGGCGGCCTTGATCGCCGGCAGAAAGCCGGCCACCACCCCGACGGTCCCGCTGAAGACCACCGCCACGACTTGAGCCTCCCAGGTGATGACCGGGGTGTTGCCGGTCGGCGCCAGGAAGGCCAGCACATCGACGATCAGTAACGATGCGGCGAGGCCCGCCACCGCGCCGATGAGCGACAGGACCATGCTCTCGACGATGATCTGGATGAACACGTCCACACCGGTCGCCCCAAGGGCCTTGCAGGTCCCGATCTCGCGGACCCGCTCATTGATGCTCGCCAGCATGATGTTCATGATGCCGATGCCCCCGACCAGGAGGCTGATGCCGGCGATGATCCCGCCGCTGAGCCGAGCGTTGCGAATCTGCTGGTTGATGCTTTGGACCTGGTTCTCCTGGGTCTGGAAGGTGAAGTCCTCGATGCCGCGGTGGGTCACCAGAAGCACGTTCTTGGCCTGCTGGAGGGCCAGCTCCATCTGCTCCATGGAACGCACCTTGAGGTCGATGTCGCTGAGTCGCGGATCGGGGATGCCATCGGTGTCGCCCGCCATGCGGAAGCGGACCCAGGCGGTGTTCAGGGGGATGTAGAGGGTGTTGTTCTTCCGCCAGAAGGCCCATCCGCCCTTCCGGCCCCACCCACGGGACTTCTTCGGCTCGACCTTGGCCCCCTCGGCCCCAGCCCGCCTGCGCAACGCCCGGGCCTTGAGGTCCTGTTCGCTGGCATAATGGGAGAACATGCCGACAATTGTGAAGGGCTGCCCGTTGATCTGGATCGTCTCCCCGATCGGGATGATCTCCCGTCCGACCTCGTCCGGATCCCCGAAGAGGGAATCCCGGATCCCCGTGCCGATCACGCACACCGAGTGGGCCTTCTCCTCGTCCAAGGCATTGAAGAAACGCCCGTGCTCGACCGTGTGCAGGTTCATGTCGAGGACCTCCGGCCAGACACCGACACACTCTTCCGGGCTGGCCCGCCGTTCGCCGCGCGACACAATGACATCCGGAACCGCCATCTCGGGCGAGACCACCTTCAGCAGCGGGGCCCCCTCCTTGAGGGCCATGACGTCGACCAGCGTGCGCCCGGGTGCCTGGTCGGCGAGGTGCTCCTGATAGGCCGGAACCGCCTGACGCTGCAGCAGCACCTTGTCGGCACCACCCATCGCAACCATCGACTCGCGCATGCCGTTTTCCATGCCTTTGATGATCGCACTCATGCCGACCAGCGAGGCCACGCCCAGGACGACGCCGAAAAGCGTCAGGAGCGACCGGAACTTGTGCGCCCAGACCTCCTTCAGCCCGATCAGGATGGCGTTGAGGAGGTTCATCAGTCGTAGCGAAGGGACTGGATGACGTCCATGCGGGCGGCCTTCACCGCGGGGAAGATGCCCGCCAGCAATCCGACAACCACCGCGAACCCGAAGGACAGCGCCATGGCCCCGCCGGTGATCACGGGGTCGTTGCCGGTGGGCGCCACCCAGGTGATGCCGAGCACCACCAGGCGGGAGAACGCCAAGCCCAGGAGACCACCGACCACCGCGATGACCATGCTCTCCACCAAGATCTGCACGAAGATGTCCATTCCCCCGGCACCCACCGCCTTGCGGATGCCGATCTCCCGGATCCGCTCGGAGATGCTTGCGAGCATGATGTTCATGATGCCGATGCCGCCGACGAAAAGGCTGATCCCGGCGATGAGCCCACCACTCATCCGGGCGTTCTTCACGAACCGGTCGATGTCCGCGCTCCAGTCCTCGAAGGTCCGGAAGGAGAAGTCCTCGATGCCACGGTGGTTGACCATCATGATGTTGCGGATCCGCGCCAGCGTCTGCTCGATGCGCGAGAAGTTGCGAACCTTGAGCTCGATGTTGCTCAGGCGGGGCTCGGGCGGGGCGTTGGACAGGCCCGCCTGGAACCGGTGCCACATGGTGTTCAGGGGCATGTATACGGTGTTGTTCTTGATCCAGAACGCGAACGAGCCCCCCCTGCCCTGCCCCCGGGAAGGCCCCTGGGACTTGGGCGGGGCCTTGCCCTCCGCCACCAACCGCTGGCGCTCAGCCTCGCGCTCCAGCCGCTGCTTGCGATCCTGCTCGCCCTCGTAGCGCTTGAACATGCCGATGATCGTGAAGGGCTGGCCATTGATGGTCATCGTGCGCCCCAGGGGGATCACCTCGGTGCCGGTCTCCTCGGGCCGGCCAAAGAGTTCGTCCCGGATGCCCGTGCCGATGAGGCACACGGGCCTCGCCTCGGCGGCGTCGATGTCGTTGAACATCCGTCCGTGCTCCACCTCGTGCTCCATGATCTTCATCTTCTCGGGCAGGATGCCCCCGGTCATGAAGGTGCGGTGGAAGCGCCCGTTGGCCTGGAGGGTCGGGTCGACCTCGAGGCGCATCTCCGGGGCGATGATCTCGATGTCGGGCACGCCCGCCTTGAGGGCCTCGACATCGGCAAGGGTCATGCCACGGGCCATGTCCCGGAGGTGCCTCTGCTCGACCGGCACCCGCTGGGCCTCCATGCGGACCTTCTCGAGGCCGCCGATCGCGAGCATGGCCTCGCGCTGACCGTTCTCCATGCCCTGGACCATGGCGCTCATCGCGACCAGCGAGGAAACCCCGAGCACGATGCCCAGCATCGTCAGGGCGCTGCGAAACTTGTGGGCCCAGATCTCCTTGAGCCCCACCACGACGGCATTGCCCAGGCTGGTCTGGCCGACCGGGAGGTCCGGCAGGGAGGGTGTCACCGGGACCGCCAAACCCGGGACCGAGACGGGCTGGTGATCGGCGCTCATGGCGATGGACGTGAGGTTTCCGCGGCGCCCGCCGCCACGCGGTCCAGGCCGGCGAGCTTCGCGTCGACCTGCTGGGCGATTCGGCCGTTGCGGATCTCGATGCGCCTCGGAGTGACCGCCGCGATCTCGGGATTGTGGGTGACCAGGATCACGGTTCGCCCCTCGCCCGCCAACCGGCGGAAAAGCGCCAGGATGAGCTCACCGGTATGCGTGTCGAGGTTCCCGGTCGGCTCGTCGGCCAGGAGGATCTTGGGGTTGTTGACCAGCGCACGGGCGATGGCCACCCGCTGCTGCTGTCCACCGGAAAGCTGGTTGGGCCGGTTCTTGAGCCGGTGGGTCAATTCCACCATCTCCAGGGCCTTCTCGGCGCGCATGCGGCGTTCCCGGCCTCCGATGCCCGCGTAGATCATCGGCAACTCGACGTTCTGGAGCACGTTGAGCTTGGGGAGCAGGTTGAAGAACTGGAAGACGAAGCCGATCGTCCGGTTGCGCACCTTGGCCAGTTCGCGGGCCGAGGCCCGCGCGATCTCGGTGCCGGCCAGGGTGACATTGCCCCGGGTGGGCGTGTCCAGGCAGCCGAGGATGTGCATCAACGTGGATTTGCCGCTGCCGGAAGGCCCGATGATCGACACGAACTCGCCCTGCTCGAGGTCGAGGGACACGTCGTCGAGGGCCCGGATCTCCTCCCCACCGAGGTGGTAGATCTTGGAGACGTTGCGGAGTTCGAGCA
>JBIKMQ010000312.1:0-3983 GCA_044359215.1 Candidatus Chromulinivoraceae bacterium | reverse complement strand
CGCTCCCGGCGGGGACCACGGCTCCCTCGTCGATCCATCGGGCGATGTCGCGCAAGACCCCTCCGGCGAGTCGGGGGCGATCCTTCGGCATCGCCAGGTCGGGTCTGGCATGGGACACCGCGAGGAACAACCGGCTCTCCGAGGCCCGGCCCGGCACCACGGCCGGACCGGAGTCCCCGCCACGCAGCAGCGCCTCGCGTGAATCGACCCGGAGACCGCCGCGTTGCCGTCCCGGCCCGTGGCACTCGCGGCATTCGGTCATGAGGAAGGGGCGCACGCGCTCCTCGAAGAAGGCCACCTGCGAGTCGTTCGGTGCGCCGACGCCCCGGATCACGGCTCCCAGCAGGGCCAGTCCGGCCGCGACCCACGCCCGGAACCCGGCTCCACCCGGGCGGCCCGGCCAGGAGTCCGATCGCGTGCCGGCGAAGGGTAACATCCCATGAGAATAGTCGTCGGGGCGGAGCCGCGTCATTCGGAAAACCCATGCCTGTTATGCCATTGCAGACCGGAGGGTGTCCGACCCCGGGACGATGGCGGTGCGGTCGCTCCAGACTTTCCGGACCGGGGAATCGACCTCGGAGATGGCCCGCCACGGCGCCTTGGGATTGTGTCAATAATGAGGACCGACCCCTTTTCTAAGTCTTTTCGACTGACCCCGCAGTACTGCGCGGTCATCTGAACCATCTCTTGTACCGGCGGAGGAAGCTGGGCGATGAGTAACCAATATCAAGAACTGACCCCTAATCCAATATCAAGAACTGACCCCTAATCCCATCTCTTGTACCGGCGGAGGAAGCTGGGCGATGAGTAACCAATATCAAGAACTGCCCCCTAATCTGACCCCTAATTCCTCCATATTTGGTGAGTGGCTTCGGGTGGGCATTGCTGGCAGTCTTGCGACTTCCCATGAGCGCCCTATCTCTTTCGCGACGCCAGTTCCTGGCGGGTTCTGCGGCGACCGTCGCCGCCAGTGCCGCCTCGTCGACGACGGCCGCACGAGCGGCTTCCGGGGCGGGGGATTCGGCTCCCTCGCGCCGGGTGGTGCTGGCACTCATCGGGGCCGGTGGTCGCGGGGGGGCCCATGCGGCGGGCATGTCCCGGCTGCCAGGCGTCGAGTTCAAGTACGTCTGCGATGTCTGGAAGGATCGCGGCGACGGCATCCTGAAGGACCTGGCCCGCGTCCAGAAACGCGCTCCGCAGCGCATCTCCGACCTGCGGGTGGCCCTCGATGACCGCGAGGTGGACGGCGTGGTCATCGCCACCCCCGAGCACTGGCATGCGCTGGCCACGGTCATGGCCTGTCAGGCGGGCAAGGACGTCTACGTGGAAAAGAACCCCTGCAACGCCATCTGGGAGGGGCGCAAGATGGTGGAGGCGGCCCGGAAGTACGGGCGGATCGTGCAGGTGGGCTTCCAGAACCGCAGCGGTCCCTACGCCGCCTCGGCGCGCGATTACCTCGCCAGCGGCAAGCTGGGAAACATCGTCCACGTGAAGGTGTACAACATGCTCGAGGGATCACGCTGGGAGCCGGTGCCCGACGGACCGGTCCCGGCGGGCCTCGATTGGGATGCCTGGCTCGGTCCCGCGCCGAAGGTGCCCTACAACCCCGGTCGCCATGCCAACTGGCACCCCTGGTGGGACTACAAGGGCGGGACGCTGGCCGACGACGCCAGCCACCAGCTCGACCTGACCCGCATGGTGCTGGGCGACCCGGGCCACCCGCGCTCGGTCCTGTGCACCGGCGGCAACCACGCCTTCGGCTCCAGGCGCGAGGTGCCCGAGTTCCAGTGCATCACCTACGACTACGGCACCTACACGATGACCTGCGAGAGTGGCAATGCCACGCCCTACCTGCGGAAGTTCCCGGGCGAGGTGCGCTACGGCAACCAGTGGCCGCACTGGCCCACCTCGGCCACGCGGGTCGAGATCTACGGCACGAAGGCGATGATGTACCTCGGCCGCCACGGGTGCGGCTGGCAGGTGGTCGTCGAGGGCGGGCGGGTGATCGACCAGGACAAGGGGTATTTCCCCGACAAGTGGCACCAGCCCAACTTCATCGACTGCATCCGCTCGCGGAAGACGCCCAACGCCGACATCGCGCTGGCCCATCCCAGCGCGTGTCTGGTCCATCTGGCGAACATCTCCTACCGCGTCGGCCAGAAGCAGTTGTTCTTCGATCCCGTGCGCGAACGCTTCACCAACAGCTCGGCGGCCAATGCGCTGCTCAAGCCGGCCTACCGCAAGGGCTACCGGATCCCGGACACCGTGTAGGGGCCACCCCGGAGGAACGCCGCCGGCCGGAGCGGTGGGTGGGCCAGTGGGCGGGGGATCGCTGCGCGGTGCCGCCGGTGGATCACCGGGCCCGGGGGCTCCGGCATGGGATCGGTGGGCGCGTTTTCCAATCGATGCCGTCCGATGGGTTCGTTAGCGTTTCCCAAGATCGGAAGGCTCCACCGGTCCGGAGAGACCTGAGTGTCCGACCGGTGCCGAAGTGACCCGGCCGTTCCGACCCAGAAGCGTTTTGCCCCCCCCCCTTTATGTACCGAATCCTTGGCAGTGACGGCAACGAGTACGGCCCCGTGTCCGTCGAACAGTTGGGGCAGTGGGTCCGGGAGAGGCGCGTCAACGGCGAGACCCGCGTCCAGGGTCCGGACGGCACCTGGCGCCTCCTGCGCGAGGTGCCCGAGTTGGCGGGGTTGCTCCAACCGTCCGCGCCCGTCCAACCGTCCGCGCCCGAGCCGCCATCCCTGGCCGCGCCCGGAGCGGAACCGTTTGTCCGGTCCGAGTTCGACGGGGATTACGACCTCAACCTCGGGGACTGCCTGTCCTCGGCGTGGACGACGTTGTGGGCGAAGCTCGACGTGATCTTCGGTCCAACAGTCCTCTACGTGCTCATCATCCTTGCCATCGGATTCTCCAGCGGTCTGCCGTACATCGGGCCGATGTTCACCCTGGCCAACCTGGTCATTGGAGGCCCGCTGGTGGCCGGGATCCAGGTCGTGTACCTGAGGGCGATCCGCGGGGAGAAACCGACGCTGGGGTCCCTGTTCGACGGGTTTGGACAACGGTTCGTCCACCTGTTCCTGGGATCCTTGGCGGTTGGTATCCTCTCATCGCTGCCCCTGTTGCCCGGACTCGTCCTCTCGGTCGTCAGCCTGGGGATGGGCTTCTTCACAGGCCTGCTTCAGGGATCGGTTACCTGGCCCGCGATCGGTATCCTGTTGCCGGGGATCAGCCTGTTCGTGCTGGGCATTCCGATCGCGATCTATCTGGGGTTGATCTGGATGTTCACCCTGCCCTTGATCCTCGACCAACGGATGGGTTTCTGGGAGGCCATGAAGCGCAGTTCCCGGCAGGTCCGACGCCATGGGTGGTCCTGTCTGGCTCTGCTGATCGTGCTCGGGATCCTGAATTTCGCCGGGTTCCTGTGTTGTCTGGTGGGTGAGATCGTGACATGGCCCCTCTCGATGTTGGCCAGTATGGTCGCCTATGAAATGGTCATCCTCGGCCGGAAAACCGGCTAGCCGATCGATCGGTTGGACGGCGTTGGTCATCAACCAGGGGGCCACTCCCGGGTTGGGGTCGTTCGTGGCGGGCCATCGGTGGGTGGGCGTCGCCCAGATGACCGTGGCCGTGGCGGGCTTCCTGATCTTCATGGGCTGGTTCTGGGAGTTGGCCCAAGGGTCCTGGGAGAGCCTGGAGACGGGCCACCCGGCACCCTTCCCCCCATGGCGAAGGCTGCTGCTCGGACTGAGCCTCTTTGGGGGAGCGTGGTTCTGGTCGCTGGCGACCTCGCTGAGGATCCTCCGGGACCTTCGCGCCTCCGTCCCGCCGGTGCTGCCCGAGCCCGGGCCGGCGGGCGATCCCCCGGATCGATCCGGATCCGTCGGCCCTGGATCGGCTCCGTGAGGAATGGCCGCGACGTGCGGCTTGCGGTGGCGGTGCATCGGCGGTTCCATCAACGCATCCACGTGTGCAAGCCA
>JBIKMQ010000311.1:0-3987 GCA_044359215.1 Candidatus Chromulinivoraceae bacterium | reverse complement strand
CGGTGCTCAGGGGGAGGCCCGACGATGCCGACGCGATCCGCGCCCGCATGGAGCAGTTCTCCAACAAGCGCTGGACGAGCCAGCCCAGCCAGCCGAGCGCCGGCTGCACCTTCAAGAATCCCCTGCCGACCCTCCCGGCCGGGCGCCTCATCGACGAGTTGGGCCTGAAGGGGACGCGGGTCGGGGATGCGATGGTCAGCGACGTGCATGGGAACTTCTTCGTGAATCTCGGCCAGGCGACCGCGGCGGACATGCTCGGCCTCATCGAGACGGTTCGGGCCCGCGCCCGCGAGGCGCGCGGCGTTGAGCTGGAGACCGAGGTGGAAATCGTGGGCGAGGACGCATGAACCGGCCGCTGCACATCACGGTCCTGCGTGGCGGCCCCTCGGCCGAACGCGAGGTCTCGATGCGCTCCGGCGACGCCGTCGCCCGGGCCCTGCGAACCCTGGGCCACCGGGTGGACGAGGTCGACCCGCTGCCCGGCGCCCCGGCAATCCCCGCCGGCACCGACGTGGTCTTCCTGGCGCTGCACGGCACCTACGGCGAGGACGGCACGGTGCAGTCCGAGCTTGAGGAACTCGGGGTGCCCTACACCGGCTGCGGCGTCCGCGCCTCGCTCTTCGCCTTCGACAAGATCCTCACCAAGCGCCGCTGCCTGCGGGCCGGGATCCCGACGGCCCGGTTCGAGCGCTTCATCGACGCCGAGGCGGCCTGGCCCGACGGCTGGCGACCGCCGGTCGTGCTCAAGCCCGCCAGGCAGGGCTCCAGCGTCGGCCTCCGCTTCGTCGACCGCATCGAGGACTTCCCGGCGGCGCTGGCCTTCTCCCTGTCGCACGGGGGCGAGGTCCTGATGGAGGAGCGCATCGTCGGCCGGGAGACCACGGTGGGCATCCTGGACGGCTCCGCCCTGCCGGTGGTGGAGGTGCGGCCCAGGTCGGGAACCTACGACTACGCCAACAAGTACACGGCCGGCCGCACCGAATACTTCTGCCCGGCGGAGTTCCCGGCCGAGGTCACCCAGGCCGTACAGGCCGCCGCGCTGGGGGCCTTCCACGCGATCGGGGGCCGCGACTACGCCCGGGTCGACGTGATGGTCCGCCCGGACGGCTCGCCGGTCGTCCTCGAGGTGAACACCCTGCCCGGGATGACCGAGACCAGCCTGCTGCCCAAGGCCGCGGCCGCGGCCGGGATCGGCTTCCCGGAACTCTGCGGACGGATGGTCCGTTCGGCCCTCTCCAGACCGCCGGTGGCGCATTGACCCCCATGTTCGGAAGAGACCAGGAAAACAGAAGGCGACCGCGGTCCGGGACCGTGCTCGAGGCACGCCTGCGCTCCGACGCCGGCGGCGGCGGTGGCACGGGCGGGTCGGCATCCCGCTCCGGCCGCTGGCTGCTGCGCACGGCCGTGATCCTCGCGCTCGGGACGTCGGTGGCGGCCGGTGGGTGGTGGGTCCGGGAGAACTGGGTCCACCGCATCCCGTCGCTAGCCATCCGGGAGGTGGTGGTCGAGGTCGACGGGGTGCTCTCGCCCGACGAGGTGCGGCGCCTGGCCGGTGTGCCCAAGGGCCGCAACATCCTCTCGGTGGACCTGCCATCGCTGAGGGACCGCCTGCAGAACCATCCCCGGATCGCCTCGGCCCGCATCGTCGCCGAGTTCCCGGGGACGCTGCTCATCGGGATCCGTGAGCGGCTGCCCCTCGTCGCCGTCGAGCCGCTCTCCCGCAACGGCCTCCAGGCGCGCTACCTGCTCGACGAGACCGGCCACCTGCTGCTGCCGCTGGATCCCTCGAGCGCGCCGGCCGAGGCCGTCGAGGCCGAGGCGGCGCTGCCGGTCCTCCTGGGGCACGACCCGCGCCGGCCGACGGCCCGGGCCGACACCCTGCGGGCGCTGGACTTCGTGCGGGCCTACGAGGCGGCCGCCCCGGGCTCCCTGCCCGAGATCCGCTCGGTGTCCATCGCCGAGCCCGGGGTCCTCGTGGTGGCCACCGCGGACGGCACGGAGGTCACCTTCACCGCGGGCGACTACGCCCTGCAGCTCCAGCGCTGGGGCGACATCCTCCGGCAGCTCACGGCGCTGGCGGAGACCCGGACGATCCGCAGCCTCGACCTGAGCGTGCGCCAGAACTCCCCGATCCGCTGGAACGAACCGTCGGAGCCGGCCGCCGCGAAAGACTCCGACGCCCCCGGGCGCGCCCCCCGCCCCAGACCCAAGAGACAGCCCAGAAGATCCCATGCCTAAGGAATCCCCCATCCTGGTCGGACTCGAGATCGGAACCTCGAAGATCTGCGCCGCCATCGGCGAGGAGAACGAGCGCGGCGAATTCACGCTGCTCGGCATCGGGCAATCGAAGTCGCATGGAGTTCGCAAAGGAGAGATCGTCGACCAGGCGCGCGCGCAGGAGGATGTCCGGGCGGCCCTGGGCAATGCCGAGGAACAGGCCCAGGTCACGGTCCGCAACCTCTTCCTCGGGGTCACCGGCCGGCACGTCGAGGGCTTCAACAACGTGGGCATGCACCCGGTCGCCTCGGACGACCGCCTGGTCACCGCCCAGGACGTGGCCGACGCCGCCGACAACGCCAAGGCGATCACGCTGCCGGCCGAGCACACGATCCTGCACACGATCCGCCAGCGCATCTGCGTCGACGGGGTCGAGGTGGCCGACAATCCGGCCGGCCGGCTGGGCCGCAAGGTCGAGGCCCACGTGCATGTGATCCACGGCAACGCCCTGCGCATCCAGAACTCGATGCGCCTGGTGCAATCCCTCTCCATCGAGGTCAACCAGGCGGTGTTCAACGGCCTGGCAGATGCCCAGGCGGTGCTGACCCCCGAGGACAAGGAGAACGGGGCGCTGGTGATCGACATCGGCGGCGGATCCACCGAGTTTGTCTTCCAGCAGGGCCAGGCCATCCGGCAATCCGGGGTGTTCGCCATCGGCGGCGACCACGTCAGCAACGACATCGCCCTCGGGCTGAAGTTGAACATCGGGGTGGCCGAGCGGCTGAAGATCCGGCACGGCAGCGCGGTGGTCGGGGCCGAAAGCCATGGACGGACCGTCCCCGCGGAGGACAACGACCCGGTGCTGCCACCGCGTGAGGTCAGCCTCGAGCACCTGCACCGCATCATGACGGTGCGCCTGCAGGAGCTTTTCGAGCTGGTGGCCGAGCGGTGCGCCGACGGGTGCCTGCTCGACGAGGCGCGCGCTGGGGTGTTCCTGTCGGGGGGATGCTCGCTCATCCCGGGCATCAACACGCTGGCCAAGCGCGTCTTCCGCCTTCCCGTCACCCGGGCGACCTGCCGCAACATCGCGGGCAACTCCGCCACGCTGGCCCACCCCGAGTTCGCCACGGCCATCGGCATCGCCCGGTACGGCGGCATGCGGCTGCGGAACCGTCCGCGGCCGCGGTTCAGCCTCCGGGACGTCTTCCCCTTCTTCCGCTGATCCCGACGCCCACCATGAACGACGCCTCCATCCGCTTCCTCGCCGTCGGCACCGCCGGCGCCCGGATCCTCGACGGCCTCCGCAGCCGTTCCCCCAGCCCGCTGGATTGCGCCCATGCCGACACCAGCCCGGAGTCCCTGCGCCTGTCGCCGATCGAACGGAAGATCACCCTCGGCCTGTCGGTCACCCACGGGCTCGGGGCCGGTGGCGACCCGGACATCGGCCGGCTGAGCGCGGAGGCCGACCTGGCATCGATCCGGGAGTTTGCCGGCGGGGCGCGCCTGGTGTTCGTCGTCACCGGCCTCGGGGGCGGAACCGGCTCCGGGGCGGCCCCGGTGATCGCGAGGGCGGCGCGCGAATCGGGCGCGCTGGTGCTGGTGATCGCGACGACCCCCTTCGAGATCGAGGGACGGCGGGTCCGGTACGCCGTCGAGTCGCTCGAGCGCCTGCGGAGCGCGGCCGACGCGGTGCTGGCGATCTCCAACCAGCGGGTCCGCCGGATGCACGACGACCGCACCCATCCGCACGAGCTCTACCAGTTCGCCAAC
>JBIKMQ010000310.1:0-3988 GCA_044359215.1 Candidatus Chromulinivoraceae bacterium | reverse complement strand
CAAGGAGGGCTGGATCTCGGCCAGCGCGCAGTGAACGGACGCCGGGGCGGGTGAGCCCTGCGTCCGCCGGAACGGGCCGCGGTCCGGGCTTGTAACCCGCCGTGGCCCGGGGCGTCATCGCAGGAAACCCATGATCCCGACCTCCTGCCGCGTCGCCCTGCTGTCCTGCTGCCTGTGGAGTGCCTCCGGGCTGTCCACCACCACCGCCGCCCCGGCACCGTGGCCCGGATGGCGGGGTCCGCTGGCCAATGGGGTGTCCCCGGACGGCCGGCCGCCGGTCGAGTGGAGCGAGACCAACCACGTCCAGTGGAAGGTTGCCGTGCCGGGGAAGGGCACGTCCACGCCCATCGTCTGGGCCGACCAGGTCTTCCTGCTGACGGCCATCCCCACGGGACCCGAGCCGGCGGCGGCGGACGCCGGTGCAGGCTCGGCCGGCCCGGAACAGTCGGATCGGTCGGATCGGCCCCGTCGTGGAGGTCCCGGCGGCGGTCGGGGTGGTCCCGGAGGGGGTGGCGGCGGCATGGTCGACCGGCCCACCCGGGCGCAGCAGTTCACGGTCATCGGCCTCGACCGCAAGACCGGCAAGCAGCGCTGGACGCATTCCCCGCGCACCCAATTGCCCCATGAAGGCCACCACAAGGACCACGGGTTCGCCTCGGCCTCGCCGGTCACCGACGGCAAGCACCTCATCGTCTCCTTCGGATCGTTCGGCCTCTACGGTTACGATCTCCAGGGGAAGCTCCTGTGGCAGAAGGACCTCGGCGACATGCGCACCCGCAACAGCTTCGGCGAGGGCAGTTCCCCGGCCCTCGACGGCAACACGGTGGTCGTGCTCTGGGACCATGAGGGCGACGACTTCATCGTGGCCCTCGACAAGCGGGATGGCCGCGAACTCTGGCGCCAGACCCGCGACGAGCCCACCGGGTGGTGCACCCCCCTCATCGTCTCCCACGGCGGCCGCAAGCAGGTGATCGTCAACGGCACGAACAAGGTCCGCAGCTACGACCTCCGGGACGGCCGGTTGGTCTGGGAATGTGCCGGGCAGACCGTCAACGCCATCCCTTCGGCGGTGGCCGGCGGCGAACGGGTCTTCGTGATGAGCGGCTACCGGGGCAATGCCCTGCAAGCCATCCGGCTGGACCGCACCGGAGACCTCACCGGCACCGATGGCGTGGTCTGGTCGCATGCCAAGAGCACGCCCTATGTCCCGTCCCCGCTGCTTGTGGGGGACTCGCTCTATTTCCTCTCGAACAACAGCGCCCTGCTCTCGGCCTTCGACGCCACCACGGGAAAGGCGCGCTTCGAGGCCGAGCGGTTGGATGGCCTCAATGGGGTCTATGCCTCTCCGGTCGCGGCCGACGGCCGGGTGTATGTGGTTGGACGCGACGGCAACACGGCCGTTCTCCGGCAGGGGCCCCGTCTCGAGGTGTTGGCGAAAAACCGCCTGGATGACGGCTTCGACGCCTCCCCGGCCATCGTCGGCAAGCAGTTGTTCCTCCGCGGCCGGCAGAACCTGTACTGCCTCTCGGAAGGCCGTTGACCCCGGGTGAACCACGGTCCGAGGACGGTCCGAGGACGGTCCGGGAATGACCCGGGGATGCCGGGACTTCGGCCGGCCGACGTGTTCAGGTCAGGAGCGCCGACACCACGTCGCCATGGATGTCGGTCAGTCGGTAGTCTCGGCCCTGGTGGCGGAAGGTCAGCCGCTCGTGGTCCAGGCCCAGGCAATGCAGCAGGGTCGCGTTGAGGTCGTGGATGTGCACCGGGTCGCAGGCCACGTTGTAGCCGAAGTCGTCCGTCTCGCCGTGGGAAATCCCGCCCCGGATGCCCCCGCCCGCCAGCCAGACGCTGTAGCAACGCGGATGGTGGTCCCGGCCGAAGTTGGCCGCCGTGAGCGCACCCTGGCTGAAGACGGTCCGGCCGAACTCGCCCGCCCAGACAACGAGGGTGTCCTCGAGCAGCCCCCGTTGGCGCAGGTCCGTGATGAGCGCCGCGGACGCCTGGTCGGTGTCGTAGGCCTGGTGCCGGATGCCCGAGGGCAGGTTGTCATGCTGGTCCCAGCCCCGGTGATAGAGCTGCACGAAGCGGACCCCGCGCTCGGACAATCGGCGGGCGAGGATGCAGTTGGCCGCAAAGCTGCCCGGCTTGCGGGACTCGGGCCCGTAGAGGTCGAAGGTCGAGGCGGGTTCGCCCGAGAGGTCGGTCAATTCGGGCACCGAGGCCTGCATCCGGAAGGCCAGTTCGTAATGGCGGATGCGGGTCTGGATCTCGGGATCCTGGTATTCCTCGAAGTTGATCCGGTTCAGTTGGCCGAGGTCGTCGAGCATTCCACGGCGCAGACCTCGGCCGATGCCAGGCGGATCGCTCAGGAACAGCACGGGGTCGTTGCCCGGGCTGAACCGCACCCCCTGGTGATGCGATGGGAGGAATCCCGAACCCCACATCCGCTCGTGCAGGGGTTGGGCGTTGGTCGGGCCGCTGGGCCGCGAGATCATCACCACGAAGGTGGGCAGGTCGCGGTTCTCGCTGCCCAGGCCATAGGACAGCCACGAGCCCATCGAGGGGCGTCCCGCCTGCTGGTGGCCGGTCTGCAGCAGGGTCATGGCGGGGTCGTGGTTGATGGCCTCGGTGTGCATCGACCGGATGAGGCACAGTTCGTCGGCCACGCGGGCGGTGTGCGGCAGGATCTCGCTCAGCATGAGGCCTGAACGGCCCGCCGGCCGGAAGTCGAAGGGGCTTGGGGCGATGGGGAAGGACTTCTGGCCGGAGGTCATCCCGGTGAGCCGCTGGGTGCCCCGGATGGAATCAGGCAGGTCCTCGCGGAAGCGGGCCTTCAGGCGGGGCTTCGGGTCGAAGAGGTCGAGGTGCGACGGGGCCCCTGCCTGCGTCAGGTAGATGATCCGTCGGGCCCGGGGGATGACGATGCCCCGGGGTGCCGGGATGGCTGATGTCGAGGTCGCCGCTCGCGTGCCTCCCGTTCCCAACAGCGAGGCGAGGGCGGCCGCGCCCAGCGTGGCGCCTGCCTGGCCGAGGAACCGCCGGCGCGAAGCCGGGAGCGGCGGAATGTCCGGGGTCATGGGTTATTGTCGGGTCAGCGTCTCCTCAAGGTTGAGCAGGGTGCCCACGGTCACGGTCCACGCGGCCAGTTCGACCGGGTCCAGCGCGTGGTCGCCCCTCGACTCGCCGACGGTCAGCAGGGCGGATGCCGCCCCAGGGTCACCCCGGAAGGTCTGCCTGGCCCGCCCGAGGCCCTGGACCAGCACCAACCGTTCGCGGGGCGACGGGGCGCGCCCGAGCACGCGCAGGAACGCGGAGTCGATCCGCTGCCCGGTGTCGGCGGTCTCGCGCACCAGCCGTTGGGCCAGATGCCGGGCGGCCTCCACATAGGTGGGGTCGTTGAGCAGGTTCAGGGCCTGGAGCGGCGTGCTTGTGCGCGAGCGGCGGGTTGTGCAGGTCTCGCGGAACGGCCGGTCGAAGAGCAGCAGGGCCGGGTTGGGCACCGAGCGCTTCCAGTAGGTGTAGAGGGTGCGCCGGTAGAGGGCCGCACCATGGTCCTGCTCGTAGGTGTTGGCCGACGATCCGGCGACCACCTGCTCGTAAAGCCCGGGCGGATGGTAGGGTTTGACCGATGGTCCACCGACGGTCTCGACCAGCAGGTCCGAGACGGCAAGCGCCTGATCCCGCAGGATTTCCGCCGACCACCGCAGGCGTGGACTCCGGGAGAGCAGGCGGTTGTCGGGGTCCTGGGCCAGGGTCTCAGGCCGTACCCGCGAGGCCTGTCGGTAGGTGGCGCTGGTGACCAGCAGGCGCACCATGTGTTTCTGGTCCCAACCCGACTCGATGAATTCCCGGGCCAGCCAGTCGAGCAGTTCAGGATGGCTTGGTGCCTCTGCCTGTGTTCCGAAATCCTCGGTGGTGCGGACCAACCCCGTGCCCAGCAGGCTCTGCCACCAGCGGTTCATGACCACCCGAGCCGGCAACGGGTTCT
>JBIKMQ010000309.1:0-4003 GCA_044359215.1 Candidatus Chromulinivoraceae bacterium | reverse complement strand
CTGCGCGCCCAGGCGCTTCATCTCGGCCTGCTCGCGCACGATGATCTTCTCCACCGCCTCCGGGGTCACCGGCTCGATGTAGGTGCGATCGGCGAACTCCGGATCGGTCATGATGGTCGCCGGGTTGGAGTTCACGAGCACCACCCGGTACCCCTCCTCGCGCAGCGCCTTGCAGGCCTGCGTCCCGGAATAGTCGAACTCGCAGGCCTGCCCGATGATGATGGGACCGGCGCCAATGATGAGGACGGAGTGGATGTCGGTGCGCTTCGGCATGGTCAGAAAAGCTGGCGGATGAAACACGGTCCGCTGCCGCCGGGCGACGGAAATCTGTCGGCCGGAATGCCGCGGCGCGGGGTGGATCCGGAACCCCGAGGAGCGCCCGGGAACACGCTCACATCCCGCACCGGGCCAGCATCGCCTCGATCTCCCTGGGCGTGGCCCGGAGTTTCGGGGCCCCGGCGATGAGGTCGGCCGTCTCCACCCCGTACCAGTGGCCCTTCTCCGGCCGGCAGAGTCCGGCCACGTTGATGGGGTCGATCGCCCGGGTCACCCGGTCGATCCAAGGCTCGTCCGGCACGCGGCCGGCGTCGGCCAGCAGCGCCCGGAAGGCCGGGCCGATGTCGGGATGGTCCCGCAGCAGGAAACCTGGGGCCAGGTGGGGCCTGCCCAGCCTCAGGGCGCTCTCGGCGAAGCTGGCACTGGCGAAGTACAGCATGGTCAACGCCTCGAAGGCCCGGGGGCGACCCATCACCCGGTAGGCCCCGCCGATGAGGCGGGCGGTCGCGTCCAGGTCGGCCAGCGTGTCGGCCTCATAGGCGGCGAGGTCGGGCTCGGGGCCGCCGTGCTCCAGCGCCCTGGCGAACCGGTCGATGCCCAGCAGCGAGAGCACGAACCCGGTGGAGAAGAGCGGATCGACGAAACCCGCGGCCATGGGCAGCTGGACCCAGCGGGGACCGGCGCACCGGGTGGTCCGGAAGGCCAGCGGCTCGGCGCAGGACCACGGCCGGATGGCCTCCGCCCTGACGAACTGCCCTCCGATCGACGGGTATCGCCGAAGGAAGGCCCGCCACGCGCCCCCCGGATCGACGGCCGGATCCGGCGCTGCGGGATCCGAGCCGCCGGCTTCGGGCACCCGACTGGCGAAACCGGCGCTGGTGACGCCGTTGTTGAAGCGCAGCACCCACATCCATCCCCCCTCGAAGACGTGGTGCAGGGCCGCGTCGTCCGGCGGGAACGGGGCGGGATCGAAGCCAGCCTGGCAATTGCCCCATCGCTCGACCCCGGTGAAGTGCGAGAACAGCGCGCGGGTGCGGGGGAAGTCGTCGTAGCCGGCCTCGGGGATGGACAGGGCCCGTTGCAGGAACCCGCGCGGACCGCTCGCGTCCACCAGGAACCGCGAGGCGGCGCGGAATCCGGTCCGCATTCCATCCGCGCCCTGCCGGAATCCCTCCAGACGCACGCCGGCGGGGCTCGTCTCGCACGCCGTGAGGGTGGTTCCGTCCACGTACTCCGCGCCCAGACGGGTCGCCTCGTCGACGAGAAAGGCGTCGAAGTCGGGCCGGTACCAGTGCGTGTCGGCCACTTCGTCGTTGGGACTGGCGGCCACCAGCAGCTGGTCGGACCGGTCGCTGCGACCCTCCCAGGGCCTGCCCGCCTCGTGATGGAAATAGCTGAACCCCCGCTTGAGCCCGCAGGCGATTCGCGGGTGGGTCTTCTGCCAGGTTCCCCATTGGGACAGCGCCCGCAGGCGTGGCAGATCGTAGCGGTCGGCGAGCGTCTCGAGCCACAGGTTCGACAGCGGCGTGGACGACTCCCCGATGGCGAAGCGCGGGTGGTGTCCCCGCTCGACGAGCAGCACCGACCGGCCGAGGCGCCGGGCGATCTGGGCCAGCAGCGTCCCGGCGAATCCGGAGCCCACGATGGCGAGGTCGAAGTCGGCCGACACGCCCGGCACGGTACGGATCGGCCGCGGTCCGTAAACCTTTTCCCCACCACTCCGGTCTCGACGTTCGAGGGGCTGCGGGTACGGTGACGACCGTCATGTTCAACGACGCCCCGTCGGGGCCGGCCGCCCCGGTCGCACCCAAGAAAGTGAATCTCCGGCGACCCGACGTCATGCAGGAGGTCGCCGCGCAGGTGGTGGCCCATTATCGCAGCGAACTGGTCGAACGGCTCCGGGCCAATGGCGGCACGTTTTCCTACGGCGGCCTGACCATCCGGTTGGCCAAGGAGTTCGGGTTCTGCTACGGCGTCGAGCGGGCCATCGACCTGGCCTACGCCGCCCGCAACGTTTTCCCCGAGCCGACCCGCATCTTCCTGCTGGGCGAGATCATCCACAACCCCGAGGTCAACGACCAGATCCGGGCCATGGGCATCGTGAGCATCTCGCCCAAGCCGAGCGATCTGGAGCTTTCCGGCCTGCGTCTCAATGCCGACGACGTGGTGATCATCCCGGCCTTCGGCACCGAGGTCTCGACCCGGCAGCGCATCGAGAGCTTCGGATGCCAGACGGTGGACACCACCTGCGGCGACGTGATGTCGGTGTGGAAGCGGGTGCGTCAGTACAGCAAGGAGTCGGTCACCAGCATCATCCACGGCAAGGCCAAGCACGAGGAGACCAAGGCGACGACCTCGCAGGCCACGGCCTACGGAACGGGCCATTACCTGGTGGTCTTCGACCTGGCCGAGACCGACTACGTCTGCGACTACATCCTTCGGGGTGGCGACCGTGAGGAGTTCCTCCGGCGCTTCAAGGGCGCGCATTCCCCGGGGTTTGATCCCGACCTGCACCTGGTGGCCGTCGGCGTGGCCAACCAGACCACCATGCTCCGGGGCGAGACCGAGGAGGTCCAGCGGCGCTTCCAGCGGGCGATGCAACAGAAGCACGGCCCGGAGAGCGTCTCCCGGCACTTCCGCTTTTTCGACACGATCTGCGGCGCCACGCAAGACCGCCAGGACGCCCTCGAGAAGATGCTCCGCGAGCCCATCGACCTGCTCATCGTGGTCGGCGGGTACAATTCCTCCAACACCTCCCACCTCGCCGAGATGGGAGAGAAGGTGCTGCCCACCTACTTCATCAAGAACGCGGCCATGATGGAGTCCCCGGCCTTGATCCGGCATTGGAACCAGCACATCACCGCCGAGGTGACCACCGCCGACTGGTTCCGGACCGTCGGCCCGCTCACCGTCGGCATCACCGCCGGGGCCAGCTGTCCCAACAACCTCATCGAGGACACCATCAAGCGTCTCTTCGGATTCCGGGGGCTGGACATCCTCCAGGCGCTCAATCCCGGGGGGGTGTCTTGAGGTCGCTCACCGGCTCCGGATCGGCCTTTCGTCCACGGAGGGGTGCGGACTTTGGGCTTGCCCCCGGGCCCAGTGCTTCCTATAGCCAGCCACGTCCCCTGAAGCAGAGGATGGTTTTGATCGAACGCATGATGTCAATTCAACCGGAGGCGGTCCTTTGAGCCGCCCGTTTTCACGCCCGCAACCGGGCCAACCGCAGCACCGCATCAACGGCAAGATCCGGGCCCGAGAGGTGCGCGTCATCGGCATCGACGGACAGCAGGTCGGCATCCTGGACCTCGCCGCCGCCATCAACCTGGCCCGTCAGAATGGCGTCGACCTGGTGGAGATCGCCGCGACAGCCGTGCCGCCGGTCTGCCGCATCGTCGACTACGGAAAGTTCAAGTACGAGTTGGCCAAGAAGGAGCGCGACAGCAAGAAGCACCAGGCCGTGAACCTCGTGAAGGAGGTCCAGCTCTCGCCCCGCATCGATCCCCATGACCTGGGCATCAAGCGCGAGCACACCATCGCCTTCCTCTGCGAAGACATGAAGGTCAAGGCCACGCTTCGGTTCCGTGGGCGGGAGATGGCCCATACCGAGGTGGGCAAGGAGGTCATGGACCGCTTCCTTGAGCAGTTGGCGCCGTGGGGTCATCCCGACTTCCCGCCCAAGCTCGTCGGCAAGGCGATCAACGTGATGATCAGCCCCCTGCCCAAG
>JBIKMQ010000379.1:0-3549 GCA_044359215.1 Candidatus Chromulinivoraceae bacterium | reverse complement strand
CAGCGCCTGCGGTGCCACCGTCGTCCGGGGACGCTGTCCGGTGGGCGCCGTGCCGTTGGCCCCGTCAAAGCATTCGAGCAGGGGTACCCGCAGCGCCCGCTTCACCACCAGGTACACGCTCCGTCGGTCCTGCTCGGCCGGCGGGCTGTCCTGCCATCCCTTGCCCGCGGAGTCCTGGGTCGTGTGCACCTCGGCCGGCAGCGTCGGGAACACGCTCGGGCCTCCCCGCGCCGGGTTCAGGCGGCCGCTCACGGCGAGGATCGAGTCCCGGATGGCCTCGGCGTCCAGCCGACGCAGCATGGGCCGACCCGGGACCGAGGTGGCGGAGTCCCGCGCCCGACCCTCCGCCCCGCGTGTTGTCCGGCGGACCCCCAAGGGCGCCGGGACGGGCGCGCGCGAGGACATGCGGTAGGCCCGGCTGGTCATCACGTGCCGGTGCAGCGCCTTGAGCCGCCAGCCGCGGTCCATGAGTTCCGCCGCGAGGTGGTCGAGCAGTTCCGGGTGGGTTGGCGGCAGTCCGGTGAGGCCGAAGTCGTCGGGCGTGGGCACCAGGCCGGCCCCGAAGTGGTGCAGCCACACGCGGTTGGCGATCACCCGGGCCGTCAGCGGGTTGGACGGGTCGGCGATCCAGTCGGCCAGTTGGCGTCGGCGGCCGGTGGACGAGGCGCCGGCAGGCCGGTCCGGCGGTGTCGGTGGCCGCAGGCCGAAGATGGCCGGGAAGGCCGGGGACACCTCGGCACCGGGCGAGCGGACATCCCCGCGCAGGAGGATCCGGGTGGGACGCGGCTCCCGCCCGGTCTCGGTGGCGGCCAACGCGTAGCCGAAGGGGGGTTCCTCGGCCTCGGCCTGTTTCAGCCCGGCCTCGGCCTTCCGCTTCGACTCCGCGTCCGGGGCACGGGCCACCTGCTCCCGCAAGGCCGCCAGCCGGAGGTCCTGCCGGGCGCGCCAGGCACTCCACTCGGCGTCCGAGGCCAGCGGCCGCGTGATGCGTCCGGTGCCCCGGCCACCGCCGCCGGTGTGCTGCCTGCCATAGGCGTCGAGGTTCCGGAAGAACGCCAGCATCGAGTAGTAGTCGGCCTGTGAGAGAGGGTCGAACTTGTGGTCATGACATCGGGCGCAGCCGATGGTCAGCCCGAGGAAGGCCGTCCCCGTGGTCTGGATCACGTCGTCGAGGTCGTCGTACTCGGCGGCGGCGGTGTCGTCGGGCTCGTCGTCCCACACGTGCAACCGGTGGAAGCCCGTGGCGATGAGGGCCTCCCGCCCGTCGGGCCCGAGGGTCGGCTGGGATGCGAGGGACGCCTCGACCAGTTCGTCGCCCGCGAGTTGCTCGCGCACGAAGCGGTCGTACGGCTTGTCCGCGTCGAGGCTGTCCCGGACGTAGTCGCGGTAGCGCCACGCATGGGGCTTGGGTCCGTCGCGCTCGTAGCCGTTGCTCTCGGCGTACCGCACGAGGTCCAGCCAGTGCCGGCCCCAGCGCTCGCCGTAATAGGGTGAGGCGAGCAGCCGGTCGACCAGCCGCGCCCAGGCCTCTTCGGTGGGATGGCGCTCGAACTCGGCGACGACCTCGGGCGTCGGCGGCAGGCCCCAGAGGTCCAGGTGGGCGCGGCGCACCTGCTCGCGGGGAGTGGCCGGCGGGTTCAGGCGGAGCCCCTCGGCCGCCCAGCGGGCCGCGACCAGGTGGTCCACCGGGTGCACGCCCGCCGGCGTGGCCGGGGCGCGGACGGGGACGAAGGCCCAGTGCGCGCGGTCTGCCCCGGTGATCGTGAACGGCTTGGGCCGCAGGGACGGGCCGGTGTCCTGGGACGCGGGCGATGACGCCTCCGCCCGGCCGGGGAGTCCCGGCAGGAGCATCAGGCCGGCGGCGAGGAGGGCGGCTCGTGAACGCATCGGGCGAAGGGGTGACGGCGGTGGCATAGCCCACCCCGGCGGTGCGGTCGAGCGTCGAGGCGGGCCTGGGCCGGCTCACCAGGGCAGCCGGTGGCGGGTCCAGACGATCGGGTCCGGCCGTTCGGGATCCCACTCGGCGGTGAGCCATCCGCCGTCCTTCAGGGCCTCGGCACCGGTGGGCGAGGGGCAGAGACGGACCCGAAAGGCCTCCCACATCCGGGCGCGGTTCAGCGCGGCCGAGTAGCGTCGCACGGTCGGGCCCAGCCCCCGGATCTCGGGCATGCCGGCGAGGGTGCGGGCCAGCCGGGCGATGGCCGGCGAGTGCAGGTGGCCGATGATCGTGGCCTCCCACTGGGCCAGGCGCGCGCGCACCTCCGGCAGGGCCGCGAGGTGGGGCAGGGCCGTGGGGTCGTGGCAGAATAGGACGATCCGGCGGTCCGGTCCCGCCGAGGCGAGCGCGCCGGCGATCCCGGCGAGCACCCGCTCGCGTTCGGCCTTCCACATTGGAACCTCCCCCGGCAGGAGTTCCGTTTCGAAGGTCGGCAGGGCCACCAGCGAGGAGGGCACGCCCAGGAAGCGATGCCGGCCGATGTCCCGCTGCCACCAGTCCGGGAGGGACAGCCTCGATCCGACCCGCCGCCAGCTCTCGAACCTCGGTCCGCCGACGCCGCCGAAGAGGCTGAGCTTGCCCAGTTCATGGTCGCCGGGCACGGCCAGGAGGCGGTCGCTGCCGTAGGCGGCCCGCAGGGCACCGAGGCAACGCTCGGCGCTGTCGCAGCAGGCGTCGTCCGAGAGGCCCACGAAGGCCGAGTCCACCGAGTAGTCGCCGTTGGCCACCACCAGGTCCGGGTCGGGGTTGAGGGCGAGGATGCGGTCGAGCCGGTGGTTGTGCGCCAGCGGGTCCGACAGCCAGAACCCCCGGCGCCAGGCGGCCGCCAGGGCCCGCTGCAGCGGGTTGGGGATGGCCCGGGATTCGTACCCGGCCCGGGCCTGCTCGGCCGGCCCGGCCCAGTGGAGGTCGCTGACCACCAGCAGTCTCATGGACGGGCGGTCGCGGTGCCGGCCTCAGCCGACCATCCAGTCGACGATGGCCTTCTGAGTGTGGAGCCGGTTCTCGGCCTCCCGGAAGATCGTGTCGGCGTGGGCCTCGAGGGTCGCCTCGGCGATCTCCTTGCCCCGGTAGGCCGGCAGGCAATGCATCACCAGGGCGCCCGGGTTGGCCCGGGCCACGAGGGCGTCGTTGATCTGGTAGCCGGCCAGGTCCTTCAGGCGCTGGGCCCCCTCGGCCTCCTTGCCCATCGACACCCACACGTCGGTGTAGAGCAGGTCGGCCCCGCTGGCCGCCGCCGCGAGGTCCTCGGTGCAGTGCACGGAGCCGCCGGCCCGGCGGAGCAGGTCCGCGTCCGGCTGGTAGGCCTTCGGGGCGGCGATGCGCAGCTCGAAGCCGAGGCGGCCGGCCGCCCACACCCAGCTGGCCGGCACGTTGCAGGCACCGTCGCCCACGAAGGTGACCACCTTGCCGGTGATCGGCGCGCCGCGCAGTTCTTCGAAGGTGAACACGTCGGTGAGGATCTGGCACGGATGCTCGGCATCGGTGAGCGCGTTGACCGTGGGGATCCCCGAGAAGCGGGCGAAGTCCTCCACGTCCTGCTGGGCGAAGGT
>JBIKMQ010000308.1:0-4017 GCA_044359215.1 Candidatus Chromulinivoraceae bacterium | reverse complement strand
CAGGCGGGGCCGGCGGCGCCGCCGGCCTCGGGAATGCCCTGGGCAAGGCGGAGGGGAAGTTGGTCGAGGTCGCCGCCGCCGGCGTGGCATTGGTCGCCCGCCGAGGCCGTGGTGTGACCTCAGGGAAGGCCGGGAATGCCGGGGCGGCCGGCTGGACCTGTGCTGGGACGGTGGACTTGGCCTGGCCCGACTTCGGTTCGTTCGCCGGTGCCGGAAGGATGGATGGCGCCGAAAGGCCGGCGGCGGGCTGGGCCGCGGGAGCCGGCACGGCAGGGGCCTGGCCGAGGAGCCTGCCCGCGACAAGGGCCGCGGCGACCGCCATGGGGAATGGGCGCGTGTTCACAATCGGTTACTTCTGGGTTGGCGCGTTGGTTCCGGTGACGCGCGACGAGGCCGCCGCGTTGTTGGAAGAAGACCTGGACTTGGCCCCGCTCGTCGACGCACCAGCTGAAGCGGGTGCCGAAGGCTTGTCCGGGGACCCGCTGGCACCGGATCCCAGGACGCCCGGCGTGGCCGGCTTGGCGGTAGGTATCGGCGTCGGCGTCGTGGCCGTCGCCTTGGAAGCGCCGGCAGCGGAAGGTTTGGTGGTCCCCTGCCCGGCCGTCGGAACCGTCTTGGGTTTCTTCTGGAAGCTGGCGACAAAGGTGACCGAGGCGCCCAGGTTTTGACCCGTGTTGTCGAGGCGCAGACGGGACATGTCGCGGACCCGGATCATCGAGTCGCTCGCGCCCAGCGCATAGAGGAAGTTCACGAAGCTCTCCTCCTTGGCGGTGAGGTCCACGACGACGATCTGCTCGTCGAAGAAATTGGTGTCCTTGGAGGCGCTCATCCGCAGGGAAGCCACCTGCGGCGACACTCGGCCGAGGTTGACCCCGTTGGTGGCGGCGGCGGAGGTGATGCCCTGCTGCACCCGATTGGCCTGCTCCTCGGGCATCACCTGGCCACCGGCCCCCTCGAGCTCCTTGAGGAGCTTCTCGTAGGACGACTTCCGGGAGACCTCCTTGAAGTAGATCTGCTTCTGGCCCTCGAGCTTGGTGCGCTCGCGCGCCGTGGCGCCCCACTCGGCGAAGTAGTCCCAGATGAAGAAATAGTTGAACAAGAGCGCCACCAGGCACAGGCCCACGATGGCCATGCGACGTTCGGTCGGGGCGAGATTCAGGCGATCGAACCAGCCGGTCATGGCATGCCTCCTTCCTCGCGGCGCAGCTCGGCCTCGAAGGTCCACGACAGCAGGGCGCCGCGCGGCGACATGGTCGCCGGCTTGACCTCGGAAAAGAGCGGCTTGCCGTCGAGGGTCGCAGCCCGCAGGAGGTCGTTGAAACGGGTGACCTCGCCCCGGTCGGCATCGGAGGCGTTGCCGTTGATGACCAGCGTGCGGCCGTTCTTGAAGTCGATCTGCACCAGGGTGAGCGCCTCGGGAAGCTTCTCGACCACGGCGTTCCAGCAGTCGAGGGCGGCGAAGCGCAGGGCGAACTGCTCCTGCAGCACCCTCACGCGGGCCTTTAGCTGGAGGGTGTTGGTGTACTGCAGGGCCATCGCCCGGGTCTCGTCGCGCAGGGTATCGACCGACGACTGGTTGAACGTCAGCACCGCCAGGTAGACAAACACCCCAGCCAGGTAGGTCATGGCCAAGGCGGTGAGTCCCTTGACCCACAGCGAGTCGACGTACAGTCGGCGTTGCCGGAAGCGGACCTCCTCGGGGATGAGGGAGGCGGCGGCAGGCCGCAGCGCCTGCTCGGCCGTCAGGCGGGCCAACTCGGGCTCGGAATCGGAGGTCTCGACCTCGACGGGACCGCTCGACCAGGCACGGAGGGCTTCCAGGAGTTCGGCCGTCGGCAACTGCCGGACGGTGACCTCGCCGGTTTTGGCACTGGGGAGCGATGAAGGCGGGCCGGATGGGGATGCGGGCGCAGGGACGGTACCAGGGATGACCAGGGTCACCGGCGGCAGACCGGACAGCCATCCGTCCATCTCGCCGGCCCAGGCCGTCCCATGGAGGTGGGCGGTCAGGTGGCCCGGCGCCCCCTCGGCCGGCAGGCGGATCCTGGAGACTTCGCGCAGGACACCCCCCGACCACCATCCGAGGATGGCCATCTGGCGATCGCCCACGCCCTCCAGCACCACGCGGAGGGCATCCCCGGACTCGGGGCGGTGTGCCAGGAGGCGCCGTAGCCCGGGCAGTTCGATCCGATCGGCCTGGTAGCCGCCCTGCTCGAGAGAGTCGACGAAGGACTCCACGGCGGTGCGCGCCACGATCGTGACCAGGGCCGTCTGCTGCGAGGCATCACGGTGCGGAACGCTCTCGACCGTCCAAACCACCTGGGCCGGCGGCATGGGCGAGAGTTTCTCGAGCTGGAACTCGATCATCCCGGCCAGTTCCTCCGGGGCGCAGGCCGGCAACTGCACGACGCGCAGGAAGACCGCGTCGACCGGCATCCACGCGATGTCGAGCCTGGACCGCACCAGCAGGCGCCAGTCACGCGCCACGAGGCTGGCCGGCAGCGGCTTGCCGGGAGGCGTCTCGAAGCCGCCCCCGGAAGCCGCGACGCCGGTCTTTCCGACGGTGAAATGGTGCAGCCGGCGCACATCCCCGTCGACGGAGAGGACATTGCAGGCATGGGGTCTGGAAGCGGCCTTGCTCATCCGGGAACTCCTCCGGAATCGCCGGCGAGGGTCTTCACATGTTCCTCGTTCTGGGTGACGCGAAGCACCTCCTCGACGGTGGTGACGCCCGCCTTGACCTTCTCCCAGCCGTCCTGGCGCAGGGTCCGCATGCCCTGCTTGCGGGCGATGTCGGCCAACGTCGCGGCCGAGACCCGGTTCATCACCAGCGGCCGGATGGCCTCGGTGACCACCAGCAGCTCATGGATGCCCGTGCGACCCTGGTAGCCCAACTGGCGGCACGCCTCGCAACCCACGCCCTTGCGGAAGACCGTGGAATCGATCTCGTCCTCCGGGAACCCGGCCTTGATGAGGTAGTCGCGGTCGATCTTCTGCGGCTGGGAGCAGCTCGGGCAAATGGTACGCACCAGACGCTGGGCCATGATGGCCTCGACCGACGAGGCCACCAGGAACGGCTCGATGCCCATGTCGATGAGGCGGGTGAAGGCGCTGGCCGCATCGTTGGTGTGCAGGGTGCTGAAGACCAGGTGACCCGTCAGCGAGGCCCGGATGGCGATCTCGGCCGTCTCGGTGTCGCGGATTTCGCCGACCATGACCACGTTCGGGTCTTGCCGGAGGATGTGCCGCAAGCCAACGGCGAAGGTCAGGCCGATGTCGGAACGCACAGGGATCTGGTTGATGCCCTTGAGCTCGTACTCGACCGGTTCCTCGATGGTGATGATGCGCTTGGTGACCGAATTGATGGTCGAGAGGAACGCGTAAAGGGATGTGGACTTGCCCGAACCGGTGGGCCCGGTGACCAGGATGATGCCGTGCGGCTTGACGATGAGCTCGCGGATGAGCGCGTCCTCGTGCGGCGCGAAACCCAGCTTCTCGAGGCTGAAGAAGATCTTGCCGCGCAGCAGCAGGCGCAGCGACACCGACTCGCCCCACACCGTGGGCACGGTGGAGACGCGGATGTCGATCTCCTCGCCCTTGATGCGCACGTTGATGCGGCCGTCCTGCGGCAGGCGCTTCTCGGCGATGTTCATGCCGGCCATCACCTTGATGCGCGAGATCAACGCCGCCTGGTAGCGCTTGATCTGCGGCGGCAGGGGCGTCTGGTGCAGGATGCCGTCGATGCGGTAGCGGATGCGCAGCTCGTCCTCGGAGGGCTCGAAGTGGATGTCGGTCGCGCGGTCCTTGAAGGCCTCCCAGATGACCTGGTTGACGAACTTGATGACGCTGGCGTCCTGGTCGTCGCCGGTGATCTCGCGCCCGCCGTCGATTTCCAGGTCGATGGCGTCATCCTCCTCGGCCATCTCGTCGAGGGTCTCAGCACCGACGCCATAGTACTTCTTGAGCGCCTTCTCGATCTCGGCGCGCGTGGCCAGAGCATACCGGACGGGACCACCC
>JBIKMQ010000307.1:0-4044 GCA_044359215.1 Candidatus Chromulinivoraceae bacterium | reverse complement strand
AAGGCCGGCCGCATGTGCGGAGACCTGGTCCGCGAGGCCATGCCCAAGGGCGGCACCGTGATGATCTTCATCGGCCGCCTGGAGCAGGACAATTCCAAGCGCCGCCGCCAGGGCACCATCGACGCCATCCTCGGCCGCCCGGAGAACCCCTCCAACTACGACGCCCCCGGCACCGTGCTCGAGGGCAACGGCTTCAAGATCCTCGGCACGCTGACCGACCAGTTCGACCGCGCCAAGGGCAAGGCCAATGCCGAGGACGCCCTGGCCAAGTACCCCGACCTCGGCTGCATGGTGGGCCTCTTCGCCTACAACCCTCCGCTGCTCCTTGAGGCCCTGGCCCAGGCCGGCAAGCTCAACAAGGTCAAGGTCGTCGCCTTCGACGAAGACGACGCCACGCTCGACGGCATCCAGAAGGGCACCGTGCACGGCACGGTGGTCCAGAACCCCTACATGTACGGCTACAAGTCGGTGGAGGTGCTGAACGATGTGCTCTCGGGCAAGCCCGGGGTCGTCCCGGCCGACAAGTTCATCGACATCCCGGCCCGGCAAATCCGCAAGGACACGGTCGACGCCTTCTGGACCGACCTGAAGTCCAAGGTGGGCGGCAAGTAACCCGCACCCGCCAAACCCGGCCCGGCCCGCCCCGTCCATGCCTCCCGTCCTGCTCGAAGCCCGTTCGCTGACCAAGTCGTTTCCCGGCGTGCGGGCCCTCAAGGGCGTGAGCCTGACGGTGGGCCGTGGCGAGGTGGTCGCCGTGATCGGCGAGAACGGTGCGGGCAAGAGCACCCTGATGAAGATCCTCGCCGGGGTGCAGACCGCCGACACCGGCGAGATCCGCATCGACGGCGAGCCAGCGCCGCTGGCCTCGGTCGAGGAGGCCCTGGGCCGGGGCATCGCCCTCATCCACCAGGAACTGAACCTGGCGCAGAACCTCGACGTGGCGGCCAACCTCTTCCTCGGCCGTGAGCCCCGCCGCTGGGGTCTCATCGACACGGCCCGCCTCCACCGCGAGGCCGGGCAGTTCCTGCGGGCCGTGGGTCTCGACGTCGCCCCCGACACCCGCGTCGGATCCCTGGCCATCGGTCAGCAGCAGCTCGTGGAGATCGCCAAGGCCCTCTCGACACAGGCCCGCGTGCTCATCATGGATGAGCCCACCTCGAGCCTGTCGGCCGGCGAAGCCGAGAACCTCTTCCGGGTCATCCAGGACCTCCGTTCGCGCGGCGTGAGCCTGGTCTACATCTCGCACCGGCTGGGCGAGGTCACCCGCCTGGCCGACCGGGTGGTGGTGCTCCGGGATGGCGAGAACAGCGGCGAACTGGCCCGCCACGAGATCAGCCACGCCTCCATGGTGCGGCTGATGGTGGGCCGCGACCTCTCCCAGTTCTACCCGCACCAACCCCATGTGCGGCCCGAGACCGTGCTCGAGGTCGAGGGCCTCCGAACCACGGCCCACCCGTCGCATCCCCTGGCCTTCCAGGTGCGGGCCGGGGAGCGGGTCGGACTGGCCGGCCTGGTCGGTGCGGGCCGGACCGAGGTGTTGCTGGCGCTTTTCGGCGTGCAACCGCCCGTCGGGGGCACGGTGCGGATCGGCGGTCAACCCCTTCAGCCCACCAGCCCCACCGAGGCCATCGCCGCCGGACTGGCGCTGGTGCCCGAGGACCGCAAGCGCGAAGGTGTGGTGCTGGCCATGCCCGTGCGCGAGAACATCAGCCTCGCCAGCCTCCGCCAGGACCAGCGCCACGGCTTCCGTGATGCGACGCGCGAGGAGTCCCTCAGCGCGGAGATGATCCAGTCGCTGCGCATCAAGACCCCGGGCGACCGGCAGGTGGTGCAATTCCTCTCCGGTGGCAACCAGCAGAAGGTGGTCATCGGCAAGTGGCTCGCGCTCCAGCCCAAGGTGCTGCTGCTCGACGAACCCACGCGAGGCATCGACATCGGGGCCAAGCAGGAGATCTACCGGCTGATGGAGGAACTGGCCGCCCAGGGTGTGGCCATCCTCTTCGCCTCCAGCGAGATGGAGGAGATCCTGGGCATGAGCGACCGCGTGCTGGTGATGCACGAGGGACGCATCACCGGCGAACTGGCCCGCCACGAACTCAGCGAGGAGGCCATCATGCACCTGGCCACCGGAACGGCCTCCCCCGCCACCAACGCCTCCGCCGTCCCGCCCGCCTCTCCCAACCTTCATCCATGAAAAAGCTGCTCGGCATCTTCGGTCTTCTGCTTGCGGTCTGCCTCTTCGCCACGTGGGCCAGCGAAAGTTTCCGCTCGGGCTACAACGTCGAGAACCTCATCCGCCGCACGGCCCTCTTCGGCGTCATCGGCATCGGCGTGACCTTCGTCATCGTCACCGGCGGCATCGACCTGTCGATCGGCTCGGTCATCTGCCTGGTGGGCTGCGGCCTGCCGTGGCTCTTGACCGTGCAGCATTGGTCGCTGCCTGCGGCCCTCGCGGCGGTCGTCGCCGTATCGGTGGGCATCGGGTTGGCCCACGGCCTCCTCATCACCCGGCTGCGCCTGCAGCCCTTCATCGTCACCCTCTGCGGCCTGATGCTCTACCGGGGCGTCACCCGGGGGTTCACGGCCGACCAGACCGTGGGGTTCGCCGACGGATACAAGGGGCTGCGCCTCTTGGCCACGGGCAAGATCCCCGTGCCGGGCATCCAGGGCTTCGAGATCCCTGCCCCGTGGGCGGTGCTGGTGGTGGTGGCCATCGCTGCGGCGGTGTTCCTGAACCGCACGATCTACGGCCGTTACCTGCTGGCCCTGGGCAACAACGAGAATGCCGCCCGCTACAGCGGCATCGACACCTCGCGCATGATCGTCCTGGCCTATGTGCTCTGCTCCACGCTGGCGGGGCTCGGAGGGGTGCTCTTCGTGCTGGATGTCAACTCGGCCCAACCGGTCGATTTCGGCAATTTCTATGAATTGTACGCCATCGCCGCGGCCGTGCTGGGCGGCTGCAGCCTGCGGGGTGGCGAGGGTTCCATCCTCGGGGTCATCATCGGCACCGCCCTCATCCTGGTGCTGCGCAACGTCGTCACCCTGGTCACCAACCACAGCAACATCGAGTTCGCCATCATCGGCGCGGTGATCCTGGCAGGCGTCATCACCGACGAGCTGGTCAAGCGCTACGCGACCCGCCGCCGCGCCGCCCGCGAGCTGGCCCGGTGAGGGAACGACTCCGTGAACCGCCGCTGAAAACCGCAGATCTGACAGGCCTCGAACTCAGTTCCCAGACGGGACCGGAACCGAGAGATTCCGGCAGATGGACTGGGCCAGGAACCTCCTGATTTCGTGGTGACGAGGAACGGCCTCCTTGCGCCCGGTCTGCGGATTGATCCAGATCGAATGGCTGCCGCCTTCCCGGTGGGACAGGCAACCGTGCTCCGTCCGGTGGGCCAGCAACGCCCGCCGTTTCATGCGACCAGGAGTTCGGCCGTTTCCGCATGCGGATCCAGCCGGAAGACCTCTTCACGTTCCGTCTCCAGCAGGAGTCGAACGGCCTCTCCAAGGTCGGCAAGACACTCCTCCTTGGTCTCTCCCTGCCCATTGGCCCCCGGAACCTCGAGGCAGGTGGCCCAATACCCCCCCTCGTCGGGATCTCCCTGATGCAGGATGGCGGTCAACCTCTTCATCTTCGGACGTTAGCGTCCCGGCACGCGCGGGCAACCACTGGTTCGCCCGGGATAACGGTCGCGGTGGGGACCAGGGTTTCCCCGCCTCCCCGCACCGATCCGAGCGGGCTGGATTACTGCACTCGGCTCCGATCTTGAGTGTATCCGTTCGGTAAACCCCATGATTCCCACTCCATCGAGAGGGTGTGATGGTTCCGCCGACCGTTACTCTCGCGGCGGGAGGGAGAATCAGATCAATCGGGGATCGAAGGAGAATCGCACCGGCTTGCCGATGCGGATCCGTTTGAACTCGGAATGGGCGGGGTTGAGCAGATAGTTGGGCTCTGCCGGGATGATGACGCTGGGGAGTTCCAGCACGGGCGAGCGCGACTCGTTCACCCACCGATCTCCGATTTCGGCCGTGGAA
>JBIKMQ010000306.1:0-4046 GCA_044359215.1 Candidatus Chromulinivoraceae bacterium | reverse complement strand
CTTCTGGCTCGCCCTCTGTGGCGTCGGCGCGGTGCTCTTCCTCGTGAAGGGGCAGGGCACCCAGCCCGCGAATCCCGGGCCGGTGTCCCCGCCGCCGCGGTCGCCCTACGCCCGGACCGTGGCGTCGACCGGCCTCATCGAGGCCTCCCGAGAGAACGTCAAGGTGGCCGCGCCGCGCGAGGGCCTCGTGACCCGGGTCCTGGTCAAGGTGGGCGATGCGGTGAAGGCCGGGGATCCGCTCTTCCAGCTGGACGACCGCGAGGTCCGTGCGCGCATCCGCCTCCTGGAGGCGCAGGTGGCCTCGTTGCGGGCGCAGTCCGGCGTGGACGAGGCCCAGATCGCCGACCTCGCCGACCAGGTGCGGCGCTTCGCCCAGCTGGGCCGCGACCGCGTCGCGACCGAGGACGAGGTCAAGCGCCGGGAGTTCTCGCTGGCGACGGCCCGTGCCCGGGCGGCCGCCACCGCCGCCGCCATCGCGGTGGCCGAGGAGGCCGTCCGGCAGGCCGGCACGGACCTCGAGCTGCTGACGGTGCGGTCGCCGAGGGACGGCCGACTGCTCCAGGTCAACCTGCGCGAGGGGGAGTTCGCCGCGCTGAAGTCGGCCGAGCCGCTCATGCTGCTGGGCGACGTCGACCGCTTCCAGGTGCGGGCCGAGGTGGACGAGCAGGACGCCGTGCTCATCCGGCCCGACCAGCCCGCCGTGGCCTCGCTCAAGGGGCATTCCGAGCTGCGGGTGCCGCTGCAGTTCGTCCGCATCGAGCCCTACGTGGTGCCCAAGCGCAGCCTTACCGGAGACAGCCTCGAGCGGGTCGACACCCGGGTCCTGCAGGTGGTCTATGCCTTCGAGCGGCCCGCGTTCCCCGTCTACGTCGGCCAGCAGGTCGACGTGTTCATCCAGCGTCCCGAGGTCCCGCCCCCCTCCGCCCCCGTGTCCTCCCAACCCACCGCCGCCCGCTGACCGTCCATGAGACCGCCGATCCTGTTTTGCCTCGTTTTCTGCCTGCGGGCCCTTGCGGCCGAGCCGAAGACGCCGGGAGTGCCGCTTCCGGCCGCACCGATCACCCTCGAGCAGGCCCTGGAGCATGCGCTGGCGCACAACGTGACCCTCGCCAAGGGGCGGCAGGACCTGGAGGAGTCGCAGGGCGTGTCAATCCAGCAGCGGACCGCCCGGCTGCCCCGGTTGGCCACCACCGGGAGCTACCAGCAGCTGGACGAGGGTCGCATCGAGCGGGTCCAGTTCGGCCCTGCCCAGCCGGCGACGCCCTTCTTCAACAACCAGAGCTGGAATGCCAACCTGGTGGTGACCCAGCCGCTCTTCGCCGGTGGCAAGTACCAGTCGATGGTCCGCTCCTCCCGGTTCACGCGGGAGGCGGCGCTGGCGTCGTACCAGGCCCTCGTCGCGGAGACCCTCCTGCAGGTGCGTATCGCCTACAGTGACGTGCTGCTGGCGGTGGAGCAGATCGGCGTCCAGGAGGCCTCCAAAAAGCTCCTGGAGGAGGAGCTGCAGACGGCCCGCCGCAGCCTGGAGGCCGGCACCGTGCCCCGGTTCAACGTGCTGCGCGCGGAGGTCGAGCTGGCCAACGCCCTGCCTCCCCTGATCCGGGCCCGCAACCAGGAGCGCATCGCCCGGAACACCCTGGCGATGCTGCTGGGTTGCGACGTGCCTGCCGATGCGGGTGTCGACGTGCCCCTGCGCACCGCCGACACGCTGCGGGCCGAGCCGCTCGAGGTCACGGTGGGAACGGCCTTGAATGCCGCCTGGGTCCGCCGGCCCGAGATCCGGGCCGCCGAGGCCGCGACGAAGCTGCGCCATGAGGACGTGCTCCAGGCAAGGTCCGACCTGATGCCTTCGGTCTCGGGGACGGCCGGCTACGGGGTCCAGAACCGCAACTTCGTCCGGGACCTCGACCGCACCCTCGACGGGTGGACCGTGGGAGTCCAGGCCAACTGGCTGCTCTTCGACTTCGGGCAGACCCGGGCCAAGGTCGGCGTGGCTCGGGCCCGCGAGGAGCGCGCCCGGCTCGACACCGAGGATGTCCGCCGACGCATCGAACTCGAGGTCCGCACGGCCTTCTCCCAGTTCGTCGAGTCCAGGGAGGTGCTGGTTTCCCAGGCACGGGTGATCGAGCAGGCCGAGGAGGCCGTCCGCCTGGTGGGCGCGCGGGCCCAGGCCGGCAGCAGCACCCAGCTGGAGGTCCTCTCGGCGCAGACCGCCCTCAAGCTGGCCCGCACCCAGCACAGTCAGGGCTTGCGCGACTACACGGTGGCCAGGGCCCGCCTGGAGCGCGTGATGGGCGAGGGCGTGAGCCTGAGCGGCCCCGGGCTGCCCCGTTAGCCTGCCCCTTGGGGGCGGGGGATCGGTGGCGGCCAGGCCGGCGCCTCAGCCGGTGGTCCAGGATTCCAGGAGGCGTCCCAGTCCCCGGTCCGACGACCGCGGGCTGACCAGAGCCAGCGACAGCCGCGACGCCCGGAGGAAATCCCGGGCGACGGCACGCACCTCGGAGGGGCCGACCGCGGCCAACCGGCGCCGGGTCTCCTCCGGAGGCACGATGCGTCCGTGGCCGAGGATCTGCTCGCCCAGCCACATCATCGTCGGCTCGGAGCCCTCGAGGGACAGGTCGGCCTGGCCGATGGCGTAGTCGCGGGCCCGGTCGAGCTCGGCCTTGCCCGGGGCCCGGTCCACCAGTCGCCGGACCTCGCGCAGGACCAGCCCGAGCGCCCGTTCCAGGGTCGCGTCGTCCAGTCCCGCCGAGATCACCAGGTCGCCGCAGTCGCTCCAGGCCGTCCCAGTGCTCTGGATGCTGTAGGCCAGCCCATGCCGCTCCCGGATTCCCTGGAAAAGCCGCGAGCTCATGTTCTCGCCCAGCACGACATTGAGCAGGCGCAGTGCGAAGCGTCGTTCGTCGCGCCGGTGGGTGGTCCGGAAGCCCAGGGCCATCTGCGTCTGCTCGGTCTTCCGGGAGTGCAGCAACCACCGGGGCGCGGTCGGCTCAGGCGGGGCCGGAGGCCGGGCGGGCGGAGGTCCGGGCCGGAACCGGGGCGTCCACCGCCGGAGTTCCCCGAGCACGGCCTCGTGGGTGAGGTTGCCGGCGGCGGCGATGACCGTGGACCCGGCGACGTATCGCCGGTCGAGGAAACCCAGGAGTTCCCTGCGGCCGAGGCCCCGGATCGAACGCGCCGTGCCGATGACCGGCCGACCGAGCGGGTGCCGGGGGAACTGCACCCGGTTCAGCAGGTCGTGGACCAGCTCGGCCGGCTGGTCCCGGTACATGGCCTGCTCCTCGAGGATCACATCCCGCTCCCGGGCGATCTCGGCCGTCTGGAATCGGGAGTCGAGGAACATGTCGAGCAGCACGTCGAGCAGTTCCGGCAGGCGCGAGGCCACCGCGCGGCTGTAGAAGCAGGTGTGCTCCTCGTCGGTGAAGGCGTTGAGGTAGCCGCCGATGCCCTCGATGTCCTGGGAGATCCGCGCGGCCGACCGGCGGCGCGTCCCCTTGAAGAGCATGTGCTCGATGAAGTGGGCCGCCCCGTTCTCGTGGGCCGCCTCGTGCCGCCCCCCGGTGTCCACCCAGACTCCCACCGAGACGCTGGCCAGGTGGGGCATCGCGGCCGTCACCACGCGCAGACCGTTCGGGAGCTCGGAGAATCCGTACATCGATGGCCAAGAGGCTGGTGTCCTGCGCCCGGGACCGCAACCTGCAAGCGCCCTCCCCATCACGAACCTCGGGGTCGACCGGCTGAGCCGGGTGGGGGTCAGGGGTTCAGGTCCAGCCAAGACAGTCCCCAGCGGATCCACAGGGGGATCGTCACGAGGCTCAACAGCGTGGTGCCGGCCACGATCCGGACGGCCGTGGCCGGATCACCACCGTAGAGGCGCGACAGCACGATGGGGAAGACACCCGCGGGCATGGCCGCCTGCACCACGAGCACCCGCTTGAGTTCCACCGAGCAGGGAAGCACGCGGGCCAACCCCAGCATCACCGCCGGGATCACGCCGAGGCGGAACAACGCCGACCAGGCGATCGCACCGGCCGCCCGCGAGGGGT
>JBIKMQ010000304.1:0-4073 GCA_044359215.1 Candidatus Chromulinivoraceae bacterium | reverse complement strand
CCGGTCATGCTCACGGGGTCGTAGCCGGGGGTGTCCATGAAGCACAGGCCCGGCCCGGTGACCGCCTCGGCGTACTGCAGCACCGCCATGAGCGGGGCCTGGCCTCCCTTGGCCACGGCCCCGAGGCTCTTCTCGAAGATGGTCGTCAGGCCGCCCTCCTTGTTGCCGGCCGAGGGGTTGTTGCTGATCGAGGCCCCGTGCATCCGGGCGTGGTCCTCCCACCAGCGGATCCGCTCCAGCAGCGCGTCGGACACCTCGCGCCGGACGGCACGTCGGGTGAGCAGGTGCTCGGCGCCGTAGATCTCGGGCGTCTCGGCCAGCACCGTGGTGCCGCCATGCCGCACGACGAGGTCGCTGGCCCACCCGAGGGCCGGGTTGGCGGTGATGCCGCTGTGGCCGTCGGAACCGCCGCAGTTCAAGGCGACGACCAGCCGGCTGAGCGGTTGGGTCGAACGGCGCTGCGCGGCGACCGCCGGCAACAGGCCGGCCACGGCCTTCACGGCGTCCTCCACGGTCCGGGCCATCCCGCCCTGTTGCTGGATGTTCAACACCAGCGGGGGTTCCCCACCGCCCTCCGGTTGGTCGAGCCCGTGCCGGCGCACCAGCGCGGCCGCCTGGTTGGTCTCGCACCCGAGGCCGATGATCACGTAGGCGCCGATGTTGGGGTGGCGGGCGATCCCGGCCAGCGTCCGCTGGAGGATCTCGGTGCCCTGGTCGGCGGTGGCGCAACCGGCCTTGTGGGTGAAGGCCACGACCCCGTCCACCCCGGGGAAGTCGCGTCGCAGCGCCTCGGGCGTGAATCGTCGGGCCACGAACTGCGAGACGCTGGCCGAGCAGTTCACCGACGAGATCACCGCCACGTAGTTGCGCGTGCCGGCCCGGCCGCCCGGGCGCGTGAAGCCCTGGAAGGTGCGCCGTTGCGCCTCGGGCAGGAGGTCCCATGGCGCGGTGGGGGCCACGAAATGGTCGCCCGTGGCCAGTTCGCCGGTGTCCACATTGTGCACATGCACGTGGGCTCCGGCCGGGATGTCCACCGAGGCGCGGCCGATGAACTGGCCGTACTTGCGGATCGGGCTGCCCTTGGCCAGCGGCCGGAGCGCCACCTTGTGCGCGGCGGGTATCGCCCTGGGCAGCCGAAGGCCGCCGGCCTGCTCGCCAGCCAGCAACCGTCGCCGGGCCACGGCGACGTCGTCGTCGGGATGAAGCCGGATCAGCACCTCGTCTTGGTTCGCGCTCATGGAGGAGGCCTTCACCTTGAGCCGGCCCCGGACCCGGGGCCAGAGCGATTCCTCGGGCGGCGACGGATCCGGTTCCGCACTCAGGGGGCGGGGTTCGACACCACGCGGAAGAACCGCTGACCGCCCGTGAGCGCCTCGAGATGTTCCACCGGCCCGGGACCGGGCCGCGCCGGCACCTCGAGGATCGGGGTCCAGGCCCCGCCGGCCTCGAGCGTGCCGGAGGCCTGCAGCGTGTAGCGTCGGTTGGCCGCCGCCGGGAACCTCAAGACCAGGCCGCCCGCCGAGACCTGTGCGCCCAGGCGCAGTCCGTCGTCCGGTCCACCGGTGCCCGGGGTGCCGCCCAGGCTGCTGCCGGCCCGCCATTGGGCCTTGTCGCCCCAGGTGTCGGGGGCGGCCTGCTCATCCACCACCTCCATCGCAAAGCCCCCGCCATCGGCCGCCGGGAACCAATCCCGATACTCGAAATCCAGCACTTCCTCGCCGCGGGCGTCGAGCAGGCGGACCCGTTCGCCGCCGTTGTCGAGGCGCCCGAGATACTGCCCGGCCACGGGCACCGACGCGCCATGCCGCGCCGTGAAGACCGTGGGGTTGGCGACCACCACCAGTCGCCGACCGGGCTCCAGACGACGGATCGCGCCCGAGCCGAAGTCGAACTCCACGCCGTCGACGAGCCGCACCCCGGCCAGGTCCAGCGTTTCGGTCGTCGACAGGTTCCGCAGCTCGATGAACTCATGGTCCTCGGACGGCACGGCACCGGCCGGCTGGGGCGGCGGGTTGAAGTGCAGCTCGGTGATCCGCAGCCAGCGCTGGGCCGGGCTTGGGTCGCCCGGGTACACGAACTGGTGCATGGGGGTCCCGGCCGCGTTGCGCACGGTGAGGGCCTCGCCCCGGGCCGACAGCTGCCCGGAATACGGTCCTACGACGAAAAGTCCCTGGCCCCCGCGCGGCCCGGCGGTGCGGGCGCGGAACCGCCGGACGTCGGGGCTGACGTACATCACGCTGTTGGAGGGCATCACCGTGCCTGGCCGGAAGGTGAAGTCCACCGCGCCGGACAGCCGCCATCCGCTCAGGTCGAGGGCGAGGCCCGACCGGTTGGTCAGCGCCACCCATTCCTGGGCCTGGTCGGCCGAGAGCGGGTTGAACTCCAGGTCGAGGATCTCCGGCGTGGCGTCGTCCGGCTGGGCCAGCGGGATGCCGGCGTTGCTGGCGTTGTTGATGCCGACGGGCCGGGCGGTGTTGGTGATGCTGTGGGTCTGGTACCAGTGACGGCGGCGCGGCTCGATGAACTGGTTGAGCAGGTCGCCCACGCCGGCGGCGAAGGTCTTGTTGCCCGCCCAGGGCGAGGCGCCCCACTTGGCCCGGTCGAGCAGCGCCTCCGGCCCGATAAGGTTGGTCATCGCGATCACGCGGTTCTCCAGGATGCGCCGCTCGAACGGCGTCCCCGGTGGCTGCACCATCAGGTCGAGGATCGAGCGCTGCCGGCGCAGGAGCATCTGCCGGGTCTCGGGCAGGCGCACGATCACGTCGTACAGGCGGTTGAAGTTGCCCCCGGTGCTCGAGCCCCCGTACAGCGGGTGGCTCTTGGAGCCGTCGACCGTGGCCTCCAGCGGGTTGCTGCCGCCGTACAGCTGCCCCCACGAGGCGTTCATGTCGAAGGGGATGTTGCGCCAGAGACCATCGCCGAAGGTGTCGCGGTAGAGGCTCATGTTGGCCCAGACATCGTCGTTTTCGGCGCACCAGCGGGTGCCCGCCAGGTGGTTGATGACCTGCGGCAGGTCCAGCAGGTCGAACACCGTGTTCCGCCGCGTGGTCAGCGGGGCCGACTCGTTGATGCCGTTGGCCAGTTGCAGGTAGTCGGTTCGGCTGGGGTCGTTGTCGGGCTCGAGCTTCTGGAAGACCCCGGTGCTGGCGAAATTGGGCGTGAGGTTGCCCACGGCCTTGTAGAGCGCGCCGCGGGGGTCGTAGCCCATGCGCTCCACCTGCTCCTGGCCGATGACGTCGTTGTGGAAGGCCAGCTGGTAGAACTGCCCGTTCAAGTGCACCCGCACCGGATAGTGGAAGGGCGATGGCACGCCGATCTGGTCGAGGAACCAGAAGCAGAGCCCCTGACGCAGGTAGGCGGGGTCGAGGTACTCGGCCAGCAGGGCCGACTTGCGCACGCGGCCGCCCGGCCCCGGGTGGCGCAGTTCGTGACCGCGGTGGAACTCGAGCCGGTGCGACTTCTTGTTGAGCCCGGCCGAGGTGTTGCCGCGCAGCTCCATGTAGACGTTGTCGTACAGCTCGCCATCGTGGAAGAGCGACACCCGGCCGCCGGACTCGGTGTCGATGGGCCCCAGCTGGTTCGGGGCGACGAAGAGGTGGAAGACCGGCAGCCGCGTAACCAGGTTGGTGGGTTGGACGACCGTGCCGAGGTACTCCGGGGAGGTGGTCGGGCTCGGGAACAGCGGCCAGCGTGAGGCCGCCCCCTGGGTGTCCGTGGCGACGATGCGGTAGCGGATCATCTGGCCAGGACCCGCCAGGTCGGCCGGCAGGGTCGCCCCGTAGACCCCGTCCCCGGCGGCGCCGTCGCCGTGGGCCCCGTCGTCCGCCATCGGCAGGCTGGCCTCCGCGCCGAAGAGCACCCGGTGGCGCACGGTGACCGAGGCCACCGGCTGGAAACTCGCCCGCACCTTGGCCGTCACCCGCAGGTCCTCGGTGTCGGTGGGCACCTGTGGGGTGTGGCGCGCCTCCTCGATCACGGGGCCGGGAATGGCGGTGCCGCCGAGGTTCGGGGCACCCGGGGTGGCTTGCGTGAAGTAGACCCCGGAGGCCCCCCGCTCCCAGGACTTTCCGGCC
>JBIKMQ010000303.1:0-4079 GCA_044359215.1 Candidatus Chromulinivoraceae bacterium | reverse complement strand
CAGTACACTAGTCCATCGGGGCATCCTTGATAGCCAGAATCAGGAGGCACCCCGATTTATGATGGCGGACATCGCTGTCAGGGTTTTGTCGTCCAAGGATTGTGAATCCCCCACCCAAGACACCTGTCGCCCATGAAACCCCATCCAGACGCCCCCCATCGAATCCACCGCCTGATCCTGGTCGATGAGCTGCCTCTCTACCGACGTGGAATCGTCGAGTTGGTCCGACGTGAATCGGACCTCGAGGTCTGCGCCGAGTTCTCCGACCGCTCGTCGGTTCTTGCCGGCATCGCCGTCGCCAACGCCGATCTGGTGGTTCTCGAGTTGTCCCGACAGGACGGGGCCGGGGTGGACCTGATCAAGGATCTCCGGATCCGCCAGCCTCGACTTCGGATCCTCGTGCTTTCGCAGTATCCGGAAAACCTCCATGCCGAGCGGGTGCTCCAGGTCGGGGCGTCCGGATTCGTGTCGAAATACGAGGACGATTCCGTGGTGCTGCAGGCCATCCGCGCCGTTCTCGCGGGGCGCACCTACTTCAGTGCCCGGGTCTCCTCCCAGTTGGCTCTCCGGTACCTCGGCGTCGGTGTCATGGAATCGGCCTCTTCGATCCATGGCCTGACCAACCGGGAGTTGCAGGTCTTCCGTCTGATCGGCTCCGGGAAACCGACCCGTGGAATCGCCTCGGCGCTCGGCCTCAGCGTCAAGACCATCGAGACCTACCTGGAGCATTTGAAGCGCAAGCTCGGCGTCGGCTCCGGCGTGGCATTGACCCACCGGGCCGTCCAGTGGGTCGAGCGTGGCATGGCCGACTGACACCCCGGGAAACTTCAGGTTCCCGGCGCCAGGCTCCCTGGGGGAATCCACCCTGCCGGGAATCAGGTCCGTCTCCCGATGGCCGGTGGACCGACGGCTGCCAGGATGTCCGGGTCGGGCGTCGACAGGATTATTCCGGTCCCTCCCTCCTCCAACATGTCCATCCGAAATCTTCCCGGGTTCATCACCCGTTGTGTTGTCCGTGGTTCCCTCGCGCTCCTTCCCTGGATCGGATCGTCCAGTCGCCCGGCGGTGCCGCGTCCCGGGTGTCCGGGCCGTGGACATGGACGCCGCCGTCGCCGGCATCCGGTGCGGCCGTGCACCCGGTGGTCGCCACGGGCGACCCGGCCCGGGGATTTGCTGGCCGCCGCCTTGCTCGGCTGGGCGGCCGTCTCCGGGGCGGGCGCGCCCCAGGTCGCCGCCCAGGCGCTGGATGGCCCATCGGGTTGGGCCGGGATCCTGGGCGGAGCCGGAGGGGACGGCGGAACCCACGACGCGGCCGGGGATGCGCCGGTGTTCCAGTCGGGGGGTGATCTGGTGGGCGACGCGCGGCACGCGTCGCTGCTGGTGGCCTACGACCCCGGCGTCTCCGGGTCGCTGGCCGACGACGTGTTGAACCTCAGGGTTCGCCTTGGATCGTATGCCGCCATCGACGGCTGGCGCGGCCTCGTCGTCGTGGGCCTGGATGCCAACGGCGATGATCGTCCGGATCTCTTCCTGGCCTGCGATCGGAGCGGCGGGTGGCCCGGGGTGCGCCTGCTGGATCCCGGCGTGGGACCCAATGCCTCGCCCAACACGACGTCCACGGAACCGGTGCCATTGGCCGGGTGGGCCGGTGGCGGCTTCTTTCCCGCGGCGTCGGAGACGATGAGGATCGAACCGGTCTCGGCCGCCAATGACCCGCAGTGGGACGGCTCGACCGACCTCGGGAACGACGGCGGCATCGACGCCTTCGTCTCGTGGCGGGTCCCTGTCCCGGACCTGCTGGCCGCGTTGGCCCGGCCGTCGCCGGTCGATGCCCAAGGCCGGGTGGGCCCCCGGGGTCCGACGGGCCTCGCGGGCATGGGCCCGGCCACCCCGGTCCGCTACCTGGCCTTCACGCAGACCCGGTGCGGACCCGTGGATGGCGACATCAGTGGGGTCGGCACCTGGTTCGACCGCAACGCGTCGTGGGCCGAGTTGGGGGTGTTTTCCGCGGCGACGCCCCTGTCCCGCCCGGCGGGACCGTTCGCCGAGGTGCGGATCACGACGCCCGTCGATCCATCCGGGGTGGTCAACCAGTCCGAGCAGTCTGCACTGACCTGGGAGGGACAGGCACCGCCGTCGGGTTGGGTGGCCCTCCGCGTTGCCGACACCGTCTCCGGGCAGGTGCTCCAGTGGGTCCGGGCCGACGCGCTTGGCCGGTGGCGGGTCACCAGCGACCTGTCCGGTCTGGCTGACGGGCTCCTGACCTTCCGGGCCGCAGCGGTCGCGGCCACGGGTGATCCGGCGACCCTGCCGGGGACGGTGCCGGCCACGGCCACGGTTCTTCATGACGCCCGCCCGCCTGCCCTCACGGTCTCCCCGGTGGATGTTCCCGGGTCGCCTTTGATTTCCGGAACCACGGATCTCCCGGATGGATCCATCGTCTCCGTGGAGGTTGATCCGGATCACCTGTCCACGACCGCCCCGGTGGTCTGCCAGGCCGTCGTCCGATCGGGTGCCTGGTCGGTGGCCACTGCCGAGGCGATTCCGCGGTCCGGGGTCTGGCCGCCGGCAGGCCTGCCAGCCCAAACCCGGGTCACCGCATCGGCCTCGGATGCCGCGGGCAACGTGTCCATCGCCCGCGCCATCACCCGCCCCACGGTTCGTCCGACGTCGTCCCGAAGCCTGTCCCCAAGCCTCACCGGAACCTGGGTGAACGAACCCGGTGACCGGTTGACGGTGAGCGTCGGTGGGGCCACCTACGTCCTGTCCCCGTCCGGGGATGTCTGGATGCTCGACCTCGCCACCGCGAGTCCGGCCGAGGGGACCCTGGTCCTCGTCGTCGGCCCCGCGCAGTCGGTGCAGGCCCGGGTCACCCGGGGTTCCACCACGATCGAGGATGGGTCCACCGGCGAGTTGACCCTCCTTCCGGCGGTGGTCGTCACCTTGGACGGTGGTGCCGTCGCCTCGGGCGTCGGGGCCTGGCCCATCCTCTCGGGCGGTTCCTCGCAGGCGGGCGGCTTCGTGGTGGTGCGGATCGACCCCCGGAACGACGGAGATCTCTCGGACGAAGTCTGGTACCGGGTGGCGACCGATGCCTCGGGCCGCTGGAGCCTCGACACCGCCTCGGTGGAGCCCCTGGCCGGGCCGCTGGATCCGGTGGCCGGCTTCCTTGGGGTGAATGGCATCCGGGTCTCGGATGCCCAAGGGGTGGCGTCTTCGGCGGCCACCCAGGTGCTCACGCAATCCGCACCCTCCCTGTCGATCGATTCCATCCGCTCGGAAGCCTCCAGCAATGCCCTGGGACTGGTCGTGAACACCGGGTCCGGTGCCGCGTGGCTGAATGTCACCGAAGACGACCGGGTGCGCGTCTCTGGTGGTGCGACCGCATCCGGAGGGATTGATGTGTCGATTGCCGACCCGCAGGGACATGTGGTCCTCGCCTCGGGCTTGCCGGTGGTCGGGGGCACCTGGACGACACCGGCCCTCGATGTGTCGCCCTTGGAGGACGGGTTGTTGACCATCACGGCGACGATCCGGGGTACCGGCGTCTCCGCTGTCCACACGGGGGTCACCCACGACACGGTGGCGCCCCGGATCGCGTTGACCACCCCAAGCGAACTCAGGAAGAACCCGGCGGAGGTGACGGGGATGGGTGAACTGCCGCTCAAGGCCATCCTCGTGACGGCGCGGAACAGCACCGACACGGCCAACCTGTGCCCTCCGCTGACGGTGAGTGCCCTCGCCTCGGGCCAGTTTTCGGCCGCATTGAACGTCGGCAACGTGACCTCGGCCCTGCTGAAGGTGTCTCCGGCGGCACAGGAGACCGATGCGGCCGGAAACATCGTCCAGCCAGCCCAGAAGCTGCAGTCCATCCAAAACCAATCGTCCACGCGCACCCTCGGGTTCTTGGACATCGCCACCGACCAGCGGATCACCTCGGACGAGATTGTCTCGGGCCTCCCGCTCGCAGGTTCCACCACCCTCGTGGGCACCGGGACGGTCCAGGTGTCGGTGACCGACGGATCCGCCACCCAGGCAGTGTCCGGTACCTTCTCCGCCGGCACCTGGACCGCGACGCT
>JBIKMQ010000302.1:0-4087 GCA_044359215.1 Candidatus Chromulinivoraceae bacterium | reverse complement strand
CGACTACGACAAGCTGATCATCGAGATCTGGACCGACGGGCGCATCTCGCCGGACGACGCCCTCACCCAAGCCTCGGCCATCCTTCAACACCACCTTGATGTCTTCGTCGGCTACGACAAGAACGCCGTGGAGTTCGAGGTGGAGGTCAAGCCCCAGGACGACGAGAAGGCCAAGCTCAAGAAACTGCTCAACATGAGCGTCAATGAGATCGAGCTCAGCGTCCGGGCGGCCAACTGCCTCAACAACGCCAACATCACCACTGTGGGCCAGTTGGCGATGAAGACCGAGCAGGAGATGCTGAAGTACCGCAACTTCGGCAAGAAGTCCCTCAACGAGATCAAGGAGAAGCTCACCGGCCTCAACCTGACGCTCGGAATGAACATCGACCCGGCCCTGCTGGAAGTGCCGGCGGAAACCAAGAATCCTTAATCCGACTGAACTATGCGCCACCTCAAGCGCAACAAGAAACTGGGTCGCAAAGGCGACCACCGCAATGCCATGCTGGCCAACTTGGTGAGCTCCCTCATCAAGCACAAGCGGGTCACCACCACCCTCGCCAAAGCCAAGGCGGCCCGACCGGTTGCCGAGAAGTTGCTCACGCTGGGCAAGCTCGCCAACGAGGCGCTCGCCCAGGCGGGCTCTGCCACCGACGCCGCCGGCAAGGCCAAGGCGACGGCGGCCAACGTCCACCATCGTCGTCTGGTGGCGGCCCGGTTGCGCCAGCAACCGCGCAGCCACTTCCAGGGCACGCCCAAGGTCAAGGGCAAGGAGCTCCGCGAGGCTTGGAAGCAGGAGCACGATGTCGTGCACATCCTGTGCGACACGATCGCTCCAGCCTTCAAGGGACGCAGCGGCGGTTACACCCGCATCTTGCGGTTGGGCCAGCGACAGGGTGATTCCGGCCAGTTGGCGATCCTCGAGTGGGTCGACTTCACGCCGGCCGCCGAGGCTGCGGCGACGACCGCGCCTTCGGCCTCCTGATCGAACCGGAGACCGCCACCGGATTCAGGAACGGGGACTCCAGGTTCGCCTGTCCTTCGATCCTCCAAACCAAGCCGCCCGAGAGGGCGGCTTTTTTGTTTCAGCCTTCCCTTCACGTCGGCCTGTGGATCGGTGACCAAGGCCCGAGAGTGGAAACCAAGGCGGGACAGCCAAAGGGGGAGTTGGGAAGGTGGTCGGGACGACAGGATTTGAACCTGCGACGTCTTGGTCCCAAACCAAGTGCTCTACCGGGCTGAGCTACGTCCCGAACCGGGCTCCATCCTTCGCTTTTGTATCGCCCTCAGGCAAGCTTTTCGAGGTGATCGCCCATGCGCTGTCGCCGCATGATCCCGCCGCCCGATGAAACTTGTCGTCTTCGCGCATGTGCCACCTCCCCACCACGGCCAGAGCCAGATGGTGAAACTCATGGTGGAGGGCTTCGCGGCGGAGCCGTCGCTGGGCATCCAGGTGCTCCATGTGGATGCCCGCCTCTCCGAGGGAATGTCTGACATCGGTGCGGTTCGGGGTGGCAAGATCAGGGCCCTGGCGGGATTTTGTCGGCAGGCGCTTCAGTTGTCCCGGGATCACGGGTGCCGAAGCCTCTATTACATCCCTTCGCCACCGAAACGCTCCTCGCTCTACCGGGATTTCCTGGTGATGGCGCTGATCCGCTGGCGCTTCCGTCGGGTGATTCTCCATTGGCACGCGGTGGGTCTCGGGGCCTGGCTGCAGTCGGAAGCCTGGCCCTGGGAACGCTGGTTGGCCCGGGCCTGCCTGGGCCGGGCCCGGAGGGCCATCGTTCTGGCACAGAGCAACCGGGCCGATGCCGAACTGCTGCGCCCGAAGTCGGTGGCCGTGGTGGGCAACGGCATCCCGGATCCTTGTCCGGAGTATTGGAAGGGGCTGGATTCCCGTCGGGCGGCGGGGAGCCGGGGGGGCGTCATCCGCGTCCTGTTCATGGCCCACTGCACCCGTGACAAGGGACTCTTCGGGGCGGTGGACGCCGTGGCGGCCGCCAACCGGGATTCCCAGGATGGCATGAGGTTCCACCTCACGATCGCGGGAAGTTTCCTGTCCGCCACCGAGGAGGCCGAGTTCCGGGAGTGGGCAGCCAGGCCCGCGGTCGCCGATGGATTGGAGATTGTGGGTTTCGTCGCCGGTGCGGACAAGGACCGCCTGCTGCGCGAGTCCGACCTGTTCCTCTTCCCGACCTATTTCGCCAACGAGGGGCAGCCGTTGAACCTCATCGAGGCGATGGCCTACGGGTTGCCCTGTGTGACCACCCGCTGGCGTTCGATCCCCGAGTATTTCCCCCCGGACTACCCCGGCCTCTGCGTGCCCCGGGATGTCCCCGCACTGGCCCGGGCCCTGCGGGCCGTGGTGGGCAAGGTCGACGGCAACGCCCTGCGGCGGGAGTTCGAGGCGAGGTTCACCATCGGGGCCCATCTCAGGGCGTTGGCCGCCGCGATCCGCGATCCTTGACCCGGCATCTGGCCGGACGGGGTCGTGCGGGAGGCCTCTCAACGGTCCTCGATTGAAAAAAACGCCGCCCGTGTCGGGCGGCGTCGAGGGTCAGGGCGGGGCTTGGGGAGGCGCCCCGGACGAGCGTGTCACTTGGCCGCGGCGTGCAGGCTGGCCACGCGGTCCCAGTCGATGACGTTCCAGACGGCCTTGAGGTAGGCGGCCCGGAGGTTCTGGTACTTGAGGTAGTAGGCATGCTCCCAGACGTCGACCCCGAGGATCGGGGTTCCCTCGCAGCCGGCGATCGACTTGCCCATCAGCGGGTTGTCCTGGTTGGCGGTGGAGACGATCTCCAGTTTGCCGGCGTTGACCACCAGCCAGGCCCAGCCGGAGCCGAAGCGGCCAATGCCGGCGGCCTCGAACTTGGCCTGGAAGTCGGCGTAGGAGCCGAAGGTGGCATCGATCGCCGCCGCGAGGGCACCCGTGGGGGCGCCGCCCTTGCCCTTGCCGAGAAGGTTCCAGAAGAAGGTGTGATTCCAGTGCCCTCCGCCGTTGTTGCGCACCGGACCGCGGATGGCATCGGGCACCCCGGCGAGGTTGCCGATGAGCGCCTCGATCGACAGCCCCTCGACGGGGGTCCCGGCGATGGCCTTGTTGAGGTTGTCCACGTAGGCCTTGTGGTGGCGGCCGTGGTGGATCTCCATGGTCAGCGCGTCGATGTGGGGTTCGAGGGCGTCCTTGGGGTAGGGCAGGGGGGCGAGTTCGTGGGCCATAGCGATATTGGGCGGTAGGTGCCTCGCCGGCGACCGGCGATGCGGCGGCCGAAGGGCGAGGCAGGGTAGCAAGGTTCCCCTGCCGCGCAAGCGGGTCCAAGGGCTCCGGCAACGGGGGCGGCGCCCACGACTCCGGAAAATCCGGCTGGCATGCCCTTCCGAGCGACCGATACGTTGGCCGACGCAACGCGTTGCACGAATGAGCAATCCCACCGGAGACATCGGCCTGATCGGCTTGGCGGTCATGGGCCAGAACCTGATCCTCAACATGAACGACCACGGCTTCAACGTCGTGGCCTACAACCGCACGACCTCCAAGGTCGACGAGTTCCTGGCCGGGGAGGCGCGTGGGACTCGTATCCAGGGCGCCCATTCGATCCCGGAGCTGGTCTCCAAGCTGAAGGCGCCGCGCCGCATCATGATGCTGGTCAAGGCCGGGCAGGCGGTCGACGACTTCATCGAGCAGTTGATCCCGCATCTTTCTCCCGGGGACATCCTCATCGACGGCGGCAACTCGCTGTATGGCGACACCGAGCGGCGGGTGAAGTACTGCGAGTCGAAGGGCCTGCACTTCATCGGCACCGGGGTCTCCGGTGGCGAGGAGGGGGCGCGGCGAGGCCCGAGCATCATGCCGGGCGGATCGGCCAAGGCCTGGGCGGCGGTGAAGGACATCTTCCAGGGGGTCTCGGCCAAGGTCGAGGGCGGTTCCCCGTGTTGCGACTGGGTCGGTGATGGAGGCTCCGGCCACTACGTCAAGATGGTCCACAACGGCATCGAGTACGGCGACATGCAGCTCATCTGTGAGGCCTACAACTTGCTCAAGAACGGCCTGGGATTGTCTGCCGACGAGATGCACCGGATCTTCGCCGAC
>JBIKMQ010000301.1:0-4091 GCA_044359215.1 Candidatus Chromulinivoraceae bacterium | reverse complement strand
CCCTGCAGCCTATGGCTGACCCGGGCCAACCTCACGACCCCGACACCTGCGGGTGTCTGGGTGGCCCGGGGGGCCTCCGGCGCCTGGTGGCTCCCGTTCACGACCCCGTGAGCGGACCGGGTACCCTCTGAACACCGGAGGCGCCCGTCATCTCCCCGGGATCCGGAAGGTTCCCGGGGAGGTTGATTTTGGGAGACAACCGGTCCCCGGGCCCAAAGGCCCCGCCCGAGGCCGAGGGTCGCCGATGCGCGGCAGCAGCCGCCAACGCCCGTCAGGAAAGCCTTGACGGATTCGGCGGACCGGTTCGAATGCTTCTCAATCCCGGGACTGATGGTCAACCTACGTCGGCCGAGGCCCCGGATCCGCAAAACCAATTCCTCCATGAATTCTCCCGCCCGCAGCGGCTTCGACCGGCGCGCCGCCGCCTTCACCCTCATCGAGTTGCTGGTGGTCATCGCCATCATCGCCATCCTGGCGGGCATGTTGTTGCCAGCCCTGGCCAAGGCGAAGGAGAAGGCCATCACCATCCAGTGCCAGAACAACGTCAAGCAGATCACCCTCGCCGCCCACATGTACGTGGGCGACTCGCAGGACTTCCTGCCGGAGCCGAACTGGAACTCCCCGTGGCTGCGCAAGGGATGGCTCTACGACGCCTCGCTGGGCGCCCCTCCTGACATCACCTCCGCCCGCTGGAGCACCAACCAGGCGAAGGCCTACGAGACCGGCTTGCTCTACGCCAACATTGGCAGCCCGGCAGTCTTCCGGTGCCCGGCCGACCGCACCAACAAGACGGCGTGGCGCGGGCGCGCCCAGAAGATGTCGAGCTACCTGATGAACGGCGCGGTCTGCGGGTTCGGCGGCATCTCGCCGGGCTCCTACAAGTCGTCGCAGTTCGACCCCAACGCCATCATCCTCTGGCAGGGTCTCGAGACGAATCCCGGCGACTTCAACGACGGTTCCAGCGGCCCCTCCGAGGGCATCACCCGGCTCCACACGCAGGGCACGACCGTCGGCGTGGTGGACGGCCACACCGAGTACCTGAAGACCAAGATCTTCTACGCCGAGGGCAACATCACCACCAAGAATCGCCTCTGGTGCAACCCTGCCACACCCAACGGGCGCTGAGCCGGGTCCGGATCGAATCGTCACAACCGCCGTCTTCCTCCCTCCCAATGACCGCCCGTCTACGCCTCCTGTTGCCCCTGGTGCTTCTTGTCTCGCTGGCCACGGCCTGCAAGAAGGAGGATCCCGTCGCCGCCCTTGAGAAATCGGCGGCCGACCTTGAAAAGACCCCGGCGGCCCCGGCCGAGGGCGATGCCCCTGTGGGACCGGCGCCCGCCGAGCAGGTCAAGCAGGCCGTCGCCGACTTCAAGGCCGGGAAGATGGAGGACGCCGTGACCCGTCTGCAGTTGCTGCGCGCCCAACCGGTGATGACCCCGGAACAGCGCATGGCTCTCCAAGACAGCATCGCCTCGGTCATGCAGGAGATCTACGCGATGGCCCTGAATGGCGACGCCCGCGCCAAGGCGGCGGTCGCCCAGTACGAGCGCATGCAGACCGCCCGCTGATTGGCCCGGTGATGCGTCCTGTGTCCGTTCAATGAATCGTACCCGGAACGGACGGGGTGCTTCGATGGCCCGCGTGGTGGCCATCGTCCTGGCGGCCGGGTGCTGCGGCTTCCTCGGTGGCGGGTGTGGTCACCCGGGCCGGGATTCCGTTGTTGCCGGCACGGGTTCCCTCGGAGCCCCTTCCGCCGACCTGCGCCGTCCGCTGGCCCGGTCGTGGTTTGGACCCAGTCCGGTGCTCGACGGCGTCCTCTCGCCCGGCGAATGGACCGGCGCCACCGAGATCACCGGCGTTGCCGACTGGGTTCCGGAGTTCTCGGCCGTGCGCGACCCGGCCGACCTGTCCCTGCGGGCCTGGGTGCAGCACGACCGCCACAGGTTGCATTTCGCCTTCGAGGTCACCGACAACCATCTTTACGGCGTCACCACCCCGCGATGGCTTCCCCCGGAGAATCCTCGCGCCCACGAATTGAGCCGTGAGGGATTCCCTTGGTTCGGAGACGGGCTCGAGATCCTGATGGATGCCCGGCCCCACCGGAGCGGGCCGGCGGGGGTCGATGGAAGCGGGGAATCCTGGCAGATGGTTTGCAACGCCACCAAGTCGCGGTTGGGCGGCGTCGGGACCGGCGGACTGCTCGAGGGCGAACCACGGTCCTCCGCGACCGCCTGGGAGACCTACGGGCGCTGGATCCATGCCGGCGACCAGCAGGCGGCCGTGCGGTTGCGTCCCGACGGTCGTGGCTACACGGTGGAGTGGTCGGTGAGTTTCGATCCCTGCCTCGAGGTGGCTCCCGGCCGCTGCTACTCACCGGAGTCGGGTGAGGTGGTCGTGGGGCTGAACCTCGCGGTCGGTGATCTCGACCGTTCATCCGATGGCGCGGGCAACTTCGGCGGCTTCCACCATGAGCAATGGTGGGCCGGTGCCCGTCACACCCGCACCCAGCGGGACAACTTCGGGAGCCTTCGGTTGATGGGGTTGGCCCGCCGCCCCCCGGTTGGCGTCGGGCGATGAGCCCGGGGTGATCGGCCGCCAGTGGTCCGACCCCGATGCCCCAATTCCGTGCGGGGTGCCGATCTCAGGGCTCGCCTTGGGGGCGCGGGACCTCGTAGGTTCTCCGCATGATCCCCCGGTCCATAGACGTCGCCGCGGTCCCGATCCTCCTTGGCCGTTGGGCCTCCCCGGTGGTCGCCGGGTGGATGGTCTTCGCTTCCTCTCTGTCCGGTGCGACGGGCGATTGGCCCGCGTGGCGTGGGCCCTCGGCCACGGGCGCCGTGGAGGGGGATGCCGGGTATCCTGAGCGGTGGTCCATGGACTCCCTGGCGTGGAAGGCGGCCCTGCCGGGAAAGGGCACCTCCACCCCGGTGGTCGCCGGCGGGCGCATCTACCTCACGTCGCCCTCGGCCGGGCAGGACGCCTTCCTCGCCTATGACCTCCAGGGCCGCAAGCTCTGGGAGACCCTCCTCGGGGCGTTGTCCGATCCCCGCCACCGATCGCTCGCCTCGAGTTGCAACGCCTCGCCGGTGACCGATGGCAAGGCGGTGTACGCGCACTTCCGCAGCGGGCACTTCGCCGCCGTGGACCTCGAGGGACGGGTGCTCTGGAAGCATCAGCTCAACGAACGCTTCGGCCCGGAGAAGCTGTATTGGGACAGCGGGGCGTCGCCGTTGATTGCCGGCGATTCGATCGTCATTTCCCGACTGCATGACGGCGAGTCGTGGGTCGCCGCGTTCGACCGCCGGACGGGGGAGTTGCGATGGAAGGTCGCCCGCAAGTCCGTGGCGCCGGCCGAGAACAACAACGGGTACGCCACGCCGATCCTGGTCGACCAGTCCGGCCGCCAGGCGGTGCTGATCTGGGGTGCGGACCACGTCACCACCCATGCCCTCGACGATGGCCGGGTGCTGTGGACGGCCGGCGGGTTCAACCCCTCGGGCACGGCCAACTGGCCGGCCATCGCCACGCCGGTGCGTGCCGGCGACACCGTGCTGCTCCCGGTGGGGCGCGACGACCGTCCGGGCCAGGCCAACCTCTACGGTCTGCGGCTCGGGGGCTCCGGGGATGTCAGCGCCAGCCACAAGGCCTGGGAACGTCACGACGTCGGGGTCTTCGTCGCCGCGCCCGTGATTTCCGGCGACCGGGCCTACCTTCTTCGGCACCGGGGCGAGGTCGCCTGCCTGGATCCGGCCACCGGCAAGACCCACTGGACGGCCGCCTTCCCCAAGGCCAGCGCCCCCTATTATGCCTCGCCGGTGGTTGCCGGCGGGGTGCTCTACGCAGCCCGTGAGGATGGCGTGGTCTTCGCCGCCCGGGTGGGACGCGAGTTCCGTCTGCTGTCCGAGAACCCCATGGGGGAGCGGATCATCGCCAGCCCGGTGCCGGCTGCCGGCCGGTTGATCCTCAGGGGCGACCAGCATCTCTTCTGCATCGCCGGCACCTCGCGTTGAACCCACCGCCGCCTCTTCCAAAACCGGGGGGGGGGGGGGGGGGGGGGGGGGCGGGGGGGGGGGGGGGGGGGGGGGGGGGCC
>JBIKMQ010000300.1:0-4094 GCA_044359215.1 Candidatus Chromulinivoraceae bacterium | reverse complement strand
TCGCCGTGCTCAATGCCATGGCGCACGTCATCGTCGCCGAGGGCCTCGCCAAGGACGACTACGTCGGCCAGCGGTGCGACCAGCCCGAGTTCGAGAAGTGGCGTCGGTTCATCCTGCAGCCGAGGACTTCCCCGGAGGCCCTCGAGGAGGCCACGGGCGTGCCTGCCGAACGGATTCGAGGCGCCGCGCGCCTCTATGCCACCGGCGGCAATGCGGCCATCTACTACGGGCTGGGGGTCACCGAGCACAGCCAGGGGTCCACCACGGTCATGGCCATCGCCAACCTGGCGATGCTCACGGGAAATGTCGGGCGACCCGGCGTCGGCGTGAACCCGCTGCGCGGCCAGAACAACGTGCAGGGCAGTTGCGACATGGGGTCCTTCCCGCACGAGTTGCCCGGGTACCGCCACGTGTCCGATCCGACCGTCCGCGAATTGTTCAGCACCACCTGGGGCGTGCCCATCGACCCGGAACCGGGCCTGCGCATCCCCAACATGTTCGATGCGGCCATCGAGGGCTCGTTCAAGGGCCTCTACGTGCAGGGCGAGGACATCGCCCAGTCGGACCCGGATACCCGGCATGTGTCGCACGCCTTGGAGTCCCTCGAATGCCTGGTCGTCCAGGACATCTTCCTGAACGAGACCGCCAAGTATGCCCATGTGCTGCTGCCCGGCTCGTCATTCCTTGAGAAGGACGGCACCTTCACCAATGCCGAGCGCCGGATCTCGCGGGTGCGCAAGGTCATGCCGCCCTTGGCCGGATACGCCGACTGGCAGGTCACCCTCGAGTTGGCCAAGGCCCTGGGCTACCCCATGCACTACGACCACCCGTCGCAGATCATGGACGAGATCGCCGCGCTGACGCCGACCTTCGCCGGGGTGAGCTACGAGCGGTTGGAGCGCCTGGGCAGCATCCAGTGGCCCTGCAACGCCCAGGCCCCCGAAGGCACGCCGGTGATGCATGTCGAGGCGTTCGTGCGGGGCAAGGGCCGGTTCGTGGTCACCGAGTACGTGCCCACGCCCGAGCGGACCACCCGCAAGTTCCCGCTCATCCTCACCACCGGCCGCATCCTCAGCCAATACAACGTCGGGGCCCAGACGCGCCGGACCCACAATGGCGTGTGGCACGACGCCGACCGGCTCGAGTTGCACCCCCACGATGCCGAGAACCGGGGCATCCGTGACGGCGACTGGGTCTCGGTGCGAAGCCGCGCCGGCGAGACCACGCTGCGCGCCAAGGTCACCGAGCGCATGCAGCCGGGCATCGTCTACACCACCTTCCATCACCCGGAATCGGGGGCCAACGTGGTCACCACCGACAACTCCGACTGGGCCACCAATTGCCCCGAGTACAAGGTCACGGCCGTCGAGGTGACGCCCACCGCGACCCCCTCGGAGTGGCAGGAACAGTTCCAGCGGTTCAGCGAGGCGCAGGCCGGGTTGATGCCGCAACGGTGAGTCCATGACCGGGCCGGTCCGGGCCTCCGAGGCCGCCCGGGCCGCCCGACAGACCCAGCCCTCCAACCCATCGCCGAACCTCTCCCGATCCCATGGACTCGAACAAGCTCGTCAAGATGGCCAACGACATCGCCGCGTTCTTCGAGGCCGAGCCTGACCCGGCGGCGTGCTCGGCCGGGATCGGCGGCCACATCGGCCGGTTCTGGGATCCGCGGATGCGGCGTGCGCTCTTCCGCCATCTCGACGAGCACGGTGGGGAGGGCCTGCGCGACTCGGTGGTCCGGGCGCTGTCCACCCACCGCGAGGCCCTGTTGCCGAAGGGCTGAGGACGCCGTCGGAGCCCGAACCCGGCACGACTCACCTCACCGCTCGGCCGCCTCGAACTCGCACAGCACCGGCCGGTGGTCCGAGGCCACTCCCCAGTCTGCGAAGGTCGGCAGGTAGCTGCCCTGCCGGAGCCATTCCCGGGCCATGCCGGTGCTCAGCAGGACGTAGTCGATGCGACTGTAGGTGTCCTCCTTGCCATAGAAGTGGGTCCAGCTCACATGGCGCGGATCCCATTTGGGATTCTCCGGGGCCGCCTGGTCGCCGTTGCGTTCCACCGGGCGCGTGTCCACCAGAGGGCGTTGGGTCGATCGCCCCAGCAGCGCCTTCAAGGCCGGGCTGTCCTTGGTGTCGTTGAAGTCGCCGCAGACCAGCACGTTGGCCTTGGGGTCGACCGCGAGCCGGGCCTCGACCAGGCGGCGCAACGCCCGCGCCTCCTGTTCGCGCATCTCGCCTTCGTCCGCCGACCCGATGGCCCGCTTGGACTTCAGGTGCGCGGTGAACAGGGTGAACCGGTAGCCCGGGCCCGCCTCCAGCTCCACCTCGAGCAACCCGCGGCTGGTCCGGAACCGTCGGCCGTCGAGCAGGAAGCTTTCGTTGGTATGGGACCGACGGGCCACGATCGGCAGTCGGCTCAATACCGCCACGAAGATGTTGGTGTCGTAGCCGGACACATGTTCCCAGTGGGGCAAGTCGAGCCCGGCGGCCCGAAGGCGTGCCTGCAATTCGAGCAGGGCGTTGGTGGGGCCGATTTCCTGGAGGGCGAGCACATCGGGCTTCAGGGTGGTGAGCATCTCGGTGACCTTGCGCCGGGAGGCTTCCGGCTTGGGAGACCGGGTGCCCGATCGTTGGACGAGGTAGTTCTCGAGGTTGTAGGTGACCACCCGGAAACGCGGGGTCTCGGCGGCCAGCAGGAGGCTCCCGATCAGGGAGACAAGGAAGGGTCGAAGGATCGTCATACACCGGAGTGTTCGCTCAAAGTGCACCGAATCTTTTTTTGCTCCTGAACTTTGAGATGATAGGATCGCGGCGTTGACTCGAAAGTATCAAGAATCGACCCGGACACGACGAGTCGCCTCACGAAAAACCGTTGGTGCCGTCCCGACCTCCCGACGTGTGGTCTCCGAAGCGACGGTTCCCACAACCTACTGTTCTCACAACCTCCCTGATGACCGACAAGCAAAGCGAGCCCGACCACCGCAAACTGCGCATCGACAAGGTCGGCGTGCGCAACCTGCGCTTCCCGGTCCAGGTACGTGACAAATCACGCGAACTCCAGAACACGGTGGCCACGCTTGGCCTGTTCGTGGATTTGCCGGAAGAATTCAAGGGCACCCACATGAGCCGGTTCGTGGAGGTTCTGAATGCCCACGGTTCGGTCATCCACGTCGAGAACCTGCCCGACATCCTTCGCGAGATGCAGGTGCGACTGCATGCCACGGCAGCGCATCTGGAAATGAAGTTTCCGTTCTTCCTGACGAAGAAGGCCCCGGTTTCCGGCAAGGAAGGGGTGATGGACTACGAGGTGGGATTCCACGCGACCCTCGAAGGCAAGGCGCTGGATTTCGTGCTGACCGTGAAGGCCAATGTCACGACCCTGTGTCCCTGCTCCAAGGCCATCAGCCAGTACGGCGCCCACAACCAGCGTGGTGAGGTGACGGTGCAGATCCGCTCCCGCAAGCTCGTCTGGATCGAGGATCTCATCCGCTGGATCGAGTCCTGCGGCTCGAGCGAGATGTATTCGCTGCTCAAACGCGTGGATGAGAAGGCAGTGACCGAGCGGGCCTACGAGAACCCCGTGTTCGTCGAAGATCTTGTCCGCAATGTGGCGCTGCGGCTCAATGAGCATCCGGACATCGTGTGGTACCAGGTGGAGGCCGAGAACCAGGAAAGCATCCACAACCACAACGCCTACGCCTGCATCCTCAAGGCGTGACGGGAGGGGCGCCCGGTCGACCGGCGCGCTCCGGTGAGCAGGCACAAAAAAACGGCACCTTCGGGTGCCGTTTTTTCTGATGCAATGCCTCGGCCTGGTCTGGGAAGGGGTCGAACCGTCAAGTCGGGCCGTCAAGTCGAGCCGGTTTGAGGCACCGCACGGGCGCCGTCGGGAGGGCACGGTGAGGTGCAGGCCCAGCGCGGGGTTCGAGCGGGAGCTCGACCGAGCCCGTGGATCGCTCAGGCCTTCGGAGCGGCGGCCTTGGCGGCGGCAACCCGATTGAACTGGAGCTGCAGGCGGGAGGCCTTGCGGCTGGCCGTCTCGCGCTTGATGACACCGCCCTTGGCGGCCCGGGCGTAGGCGGAGGTCGCCAAGGA
>JBIKMQ010000006.1:0-14316 GCA_044359215.1 Candidatus Chromulinivoraceae bacterium | reverse complement strand
GAAGAAGCGGTAGTTGCCGCTCTCGGCCGGGGTGAGGATGGCGTCGATGGTGGCGCCGTAGCTGTCCAACGCGTCCGTCGGCAGGGCCTCACGGCTGTTCATGCTGAACAGCGCGGCGGTACGGTCGGGGCTGGCCGGATAGCGCGGATCGTCGAGCAGGGCCTGCACGGAGTTGCCACCGATGCCGGTCCAGATCGAGATCTTGGCGATGCCGCTGCGCAAGGTGACCCAGGCGTAGGCGCTGACCTTGGAGCCGGCGACGATCTCCTTCTTGGAGAGGTCCTGCACCTTGCTCACGGAGACCGTGTACTCGGTGCCGTCGAGGTTCTGCTTGGCGGTGGTCAGCGTCACCGTGTTGCCCTTGACCGCGGCGGCGGTCACGGACAGGGCCGGGGAGACGCTGTAGTTGCCCACGGTGCCGGCGGTGACGGGGTCCACCTTCTCGCTGAAGGTCAGCACCAGCTTGGTGCCGGAGGCGTCGCCCGAAGCGCCCACCAAGGTCGGCGGGGTCAGGTCCTTCGGATCGGTGCCGGCGTTGTACTCGGCCACGTTGTCAAAGCCGTCCTTGTCGAAGTCGGTCTTGGCGTCGGCCGGATCGTTCGGGTTGAAGCCATACTGAATTTCCCAGTCGTCCGGAGTGCCGTCCTTGTCGGTGTCGATCACCAGGTCGGTCGGCTTCGCGCCACCGGCCAGCTTCTTGATCTGGTCGGGGCTCAGGGCACCCTGCCAGACGACAAAGTCGTCGATGGTGGCGTCGGGGATGTTGTTGCCGTTCGGCTCACCACCGAGGTAGATCGCCCTGTTGAGAACGCTGTGGGCCTTGTAGCCGTCCTGGGTCTTGAGCAAGGTGCCGTCGATCCAGATCTCCTTGGTGGTGCCACGCTTCACGAAGGAATACAGGTGCCACGTGTTGAAGTCGTGGCCGGCAGGGGCCTGGTTGAGGCGGGTGTCGCCACCGCAGCAGCCTCCCGAATCCCAATAAATGGTGCCATCGGACCAAGGCAGGTGGGCCTGGGTGGCGCGATCAGAATCATCGGCGACCGCCCAGAAGGTGCTGGAGTTGGGGTTGCTGTTGTTCTTCTGCCAGACGGTGATGGTGATGTTGTCATCCACCGCGGCGACGTTCAGCGGGTTGTCGCTGCCGGTGGCCTCGATGACCAACTGACCCTTGTTGGCCTCGGGGGACATGACGAAGCCCTTGCCGGACTTGCCTTCACCGGCGCCGGAGACGACGGCGAGGTCCTTGATCTGGCCGGCGTAGCCGCCGACAACGGATTTCACGGTGACGCCGTCGGACTCGACTTTCTCGAAGTCCCACCACGCGACCAGCTTGGTTTGCGCCTGGGCCTGGGCTGCCGCGAAAAACGCGGCCGCACCCAATGCCGAGAAGGCAACTCTCTGAGATTTCATATCTGGGTAGGTTATTGATTTGTTGGGAACCACAAATGTTTTGCCGAGACGGTCCCGGCGTGTCAACAGGATTGTGGCTTTGCGGTGACGGCGGTCTGACGTTCAGGTGCGCCCCCGGACGGTCAGGATCGAACGGCCCGGCTCGGAGGTTCCGACCGGTGAAGGAGATGGGGAGGAATCACCGGGAAAACGGCTGCGAACTGCGCAGGTAGGCGAAGAAATCCCTCAACTGACGATCGTCGAGGCCGTCGAGCAGACCCTCGGGCATGAGGCTGCGTCCGGTCGGCCGGACTTCCAGCACCTCGCCGGCGGCCAGCACGTGATCCTGCCCGTCCAGGCCGCGCACCGTCGTGGACCGGGCATCGCGTTCGGTGAGGAAACCGGCCAAGGTGCGGCCATCCCGGGTCTCGACCTCCACCGAGGCGTAGCCCTCGCGGATCTCGGCGCTCGGGTCGAGGATGCTGTGGAGGAGCGTCCCGAGGTGATCCCGCTGGTAGGCGGTGAGGTCGGGCCCGACCGATCCGCCCTTGAAGAACAACCGGTGGCAGCCGGCACAGCGCTGCTGGAAGAGGGCCTCCCCGGTGTAAGGATTGCCAGGAGCCTCTCGGAGCACCCGCTCGAGGTGGCGGATCCGCTGCGCGATCTCCGGGGCCGGAACGGACGGCGGGGCGGGCCATACGGCCAGGGCACCTTCCCGCACCTTGGGCTCCGGGGATCGGCGGAGGCGCTCGACGATCTCGGCCGGCACCGTCTGACGGTCGACGACCCGGCGGCCCATCGCCTCCAGCAGGGACAGGCTCCAGGCGGGCCGGCTGACCAGCAGCGCCAGAGCCGCGGTGCGCACCTCGGCCAGGGCGGCGGGGCCCAAGAGTCCCATCAACTCCGTCGCCACGCCCGGATCGGTGTCGCGACCAAGGCCGGCCAGCGCGGCCAACCGCACCAGCACCGGTTGGCCGTCGCGGACGGCCTCCGACAGCAGGGCGCGCAGGCCCGGCGGTCGCAGTTCGGCCAGGATCCGGATCCATTCGGCCCGTTCGGCCACGGGGGTTGCCGGCTGCCTCCATCGCTCCAGCACCTCGACGAGGGCGGCCGGATCACGCTGGCGCAGGCGCAGGGCCAGCGAGGCCTTGCCGCGACGGGCCAGGGCACGGACCAGCTCGTCCGGCAGGGCCGAGGCATCCCGTCCGCGGAACGCCTCCTCGAAGCCGGCCATGAGCGCCGACACGGAGGCCGCGTCCGGGGCCCGGTCCAGCAGCCAGGCGGCATCGAGCAGGTCCTGGCGGCGTGCCTCTGTGGCGCAACGGCGCATCAGGCGCGGGAGGACCGCCTCGCGCGCCAGGGGACGCTGCCAGGGCGCGCCCGTTTCCCAGAGCGCGAGGATTTGCGGCCGGGCCGCCGGCCAGTGCGAGTCCACGATCCACCAGCACAGGAGCGGCAGGCACGGATCGGCGAGGTCCTCGTCGTGGACGAGCAGCGCCGCCAACAGGGGCAGCGCCTGAGTGGCCGGCAGCCGGCGTGCCGAGGCGGCCCATTGCGCCCGCACGCGCACGTCGGTCTCGTGCGGCAGGCGAGCGAGCCAGGCCTGCAGCAGCGGCGCGCCGATGCGGCGGGCATCGCCCATCAGGCGCACGGACCATTCGCGGATCAACGCCGACGGATGCCCCGCGAGACGGACGGCCAGCGCCTCGTCGAGGCCGCCAGCCTGATGCAAGACCCACAGGGCGGCGATCGGAGCATCATCGGCCACCACGCGCGCCTTCAGCCGGGCCATGAGTTCCGCGCCGGCCCGGCCCGACCCGCCACCGGGATCGCCCGAGATCCTCTCGGCCAGCACCCGGGTCGCCATCAACCGATGCCACCGGTTCGAATGCGTCAGCGCCGCCAAGAGCGCCTCGGGCGTCTTGTCGTCGAGACGGAGGTCTTGGAGCAACGGCTGATCCGCACCCCGCAGCCGGTACAGGCGCCCGGTGGTGGGATCGATCTGGCTCTGGTAGTGCTGCCCGTGGGCGATATAGTGCTCGTAGAAGTCGGCGATCCAGACCGACCCGTCCGGAGCATTCGCGAGGTACACCGGCCGGAAGGCCTCGTCGCCGCAGTGCAGGGCCGTGCCCAGATCGCGGGTGCCGAAGGTGGAGCCGATCCGGTGGCGGTCGGTGGCCAGCACGACGTTGTGCAGCGGGTCGAGCCAGAGCAGTTGTCCCTGTCGGGCCGGCGGCATGGCCGGGCCCTCCACGACCGACAGGAGGTGGGTGAAGCGTTGGAACGGGGCCACCGGGGCCATCCACGGCAACTGGCCGAAGGTGTACGGATTGCGCGGCGGCCCGAACTTGCCCGGGTCGACACCCTGCTTCAGGTAGTAGCCGCCCTGCTGGTAATGCCAGCCTCGGGTCTCCGAGCCGTTGTGGCCGCTGAAGAGGCGGCCCTCGCCATCCAGCTCCAGCCCGAAGACATTCCCGCTGCCCTCGGCGAAGAGCTCGTACTCGCGGCTCACGGGATGATAGCGCCAGACCATGCAGCCCTCGAAATGGACGCCGGGTGCCCCCTCCGGATCCAACCCCGGCCGGACCACCCGGCTGGTGGTGGTGCTGCCCTGCCCGCCGTAGATCCATCCGTCGGGTCCCCAGACCAGGCCGTTGGCCACCGAATGCGTGTCCTCCAGCCCGAAGCCGGCGAGGTGCACCACCGGCGGCCCGTCGGGCACGTCGTCGCCGTCGGCATCCGGGAAGAACAGCAGGTAGGGCGTGTTCATGACCCAGACCCCGCCGCGACCCGGCAGCACGGCATTGGCGAGGTTCAGCCCGTCGACGAACACCCGGTGCCGGTCGGGCAGGCCGTCGCCGTCGGTGTCCTCATGCACGGTGATGCGGTCGCGGCCCGGGGTGTGCCGGGGCGGCGGTTCGGGCACCCGGTCGTAGTGCGCGCGGTAGTACTTGTCACGGCTGACCATGCGGGCACCGGCGGGGTACGGATACTGCCGGTACTGGGCCACCCAGAGCCGGCCGCGGGCGTCGAAGCTGAAGTGTGTGGGCTGGGCCACCTCGGGCTCGTGCAGCAGCAGGTCCACGCGCAGGTCGGCCGCCGGCTTCATGAGCGCCATCGTCTCGGCCGGGGTCTTGCGCGGACCGGGCACGAACCGCTGGGCCTCGCCCAGGACGCGGTGCGACTCGTGGTACTGGTCGAAGGCGGCGCGGGCCGGGCGTTCGGCGAGCACGGGAACCTCCGTGGCGGTCGGGGGCTCCGCCCCGGCCGGGCGCCACTCCCAGGTCCCCTCGAGGATCGCCTCGTTGAAGTAGTCCATCACGAAGGGCGCCTCGCCCTGGAACCCCGCCCGGCCCTCCGGCTGATGGGCGCGGATGAGCACACCGTTCCACTGGCCCTTCTTCAGCAGGCCGGGCGGGATCTTGTGCCGGTGGTTTCCCGAGACGCCATCCCGGTACTCCGGCGGAAACGATCCGCCCCGCCCGATGGACGCCCCGTTGACCAACACCTCATGGGCCCCGGCGAAGCCCCGCAGGTTGAGGGTCACCGACTCGGCGAAGAGGTTCCGCTCATGCGGCGTGAAGAAGCTGTCATGCGGCCGGAACCACGCCCGATACCAGCGCCAGGACGGGCCGGCGGGAATGGGTCCGGGAACCTCGACGGACCGCCAGGCGGCCGTGGCATCGTCCGCAGGCAGGGACCACGGGATTCCCGCCAGGAGAAACGCACCGACCAGGAGCAAGGACAACACACGGGGCATGATGTCGGGAACCCTGCCCCGCCACCGGCGCGGACGGCAGCGCAAAAGCGCTCCGGGCGTCCGGGATGGCGCGCCTGCCCAGGAGCTCAAAACGTCGGGTTCAGGCCGGCGGCAGCGCCTCAAGGGCGACGGCGCAGAACTTGTAGCTTGGCTGGCGGGAGTGCGGGTCGACCACCGTGAGGGTGAGCGGGTTCAGCTCCCGATAATGCATGGGGATGAATACCTGCCCGGGTTGGACGGCGGGCGTGACCCAGGCATCGGCCACCAGTTCGGCACGCCTGGAGCGCACACGGATCCGCCCTTTTTCATGGAGCGCTAGCCGGGCCGCATCGTCGGGGTGGATCTCCACGTAGCAGGTCTCCGGATAGAGCTGACGGAGAACCGGTGATTTGGAAGTCCGGGTGTTCGTATGCCACTGGGAGCTCGTCCCGCGACCCGTCAACAGGATCCAAGGGTATTCCGGATCGGTGGGCTCGGGCACCGGCGTCGGAGGCGAATGATGGAACACGGCGCGGCCATCGGAGGTCGGAAAACACCCGTCGGCGAAGAGCCGCCGCTCACGGATCCCGGCCGCCCGGGTCTCCGGAAGGGTCGCCAGCGACGCATCGGAGACAGGGTCGAGGACATGATCCCGCATCGCCTGGGAGAAGGGCCATTGGATCCCGCCCAAGGCATCGATGGCACGGTACCCGTCGATGCCCGTGATGTCGCACGGCCGGCCTCGACTCAATCGTTTCAGGAGACCGAACACCGCCTCGGGTGTCTGCCAGTCCGCGAACAGGTCGGCGCATCCCCACGCCTCGGCAATGAGGCGGAAGATGTGGAAGTCGGACAACGCCTGCCCGGGGGGCCGACGGACTCGCTTTACCAACCCCAGACGGCGTTCGCTGTTGATGAACGTTCCTTCCTTCTCCCCCCAACCGGCCGCCGGCAACAGCAGGTCCGCACGCTGGGCGGTCTCGGTGGTGGTGTACAGATCCTGGACCACCAGGAACTCCAGACGACCCAGCAACTCGTTGAACCGGCGCTGCTGGATCCAGGAATGGGAGGAGTTCGTGGCGATGATCCAAAGGCCGCGGATCGCCCCCGACTCGATCCCGTCGACGATGCGGTCATAGGCCCAGGAATTCTCCGAGGGCACGGTGCCCGCCGGCAGCCCCAGGAGCGATTCGACCTCGAGCCGGGCGGCCGGATCGGCGAAGTCGCGCCCGCCGAAAAGGTTGGTCACGTTGGAGAAGAGGCGAGACCCCATGGCATTGCATTGGCCGGTGATGGAATTGGCCCCGGTCCCGGGCTTGCCGATCTGCCCGGTCATCAACGCCAGGTTGATGATCGCCTGGGCGGTGCGGGTCGACTCGTGCCCCTGGTTCACCCCCATGGTCCACCAGTACGAGACCCGGGGCCGGGTCGCGATGCGCTCCACCAGCGTCTCGAACAGATCGAGCGGGATCTTCGCCTCGGCGCACACCTGTTCCGGGGTGAAGCCGCTGACAGCGGCCGCGAACGCCTCGAAGCCCCGGGTGTGGGCCTCGATGAACGCGCGATCCACCGCCCCCCGACGGATGAGCGCCGAGGCCACGCCATAGAGCAGGACGAGGTCGGATTTCGGAGCCAGCGGAACGTGAAGGGTCGCGCCCATGGCGGTCTCCGTCCGACGGGGATCCAGCACGATGATCTCCGGCGAACGCCGATTCTGAAGCACCCGCTGCCACAGGATCGGGTGCGCGACCGCGGGATTGGAGCCCACGAACACGAGGCAATCCGACTCCTCGAAATCGGCGTAGGTGTAGGGCGGGGCATCGAAGCCCAGACTCTGCTTGTAGGCGACATGCGCCGTCGCCATGCACTGGCGCGTGTTGGAGTCGCAATGCAGACCGCGCATGCCGAACTTGAAGAGGGCGCCCAGCAGCGCCATCTCCTCGGTGCAGATCTGGCCGGTGCTCAGGAAGGCGATGGATTGCGGCCCCCAGTTCTGTTGCACCGATTTCATCCGCGACACGAAGGCATGAAGAGCCTGGGACCAGCCCACCGGTTCCATCGCACCGGTGGCGGGATTCCGAAGCAGGGGCGTCGTGGCCCGGTCCGGGGCATCCAAGGCGGCCAAGGCCTCCCAACCCTTCGGACAAGCCATGCCTTGGTTCACAGGAAAGCGCGGATCCGGGCTGAGGTTGACCGCCTCGCCATTGACCAAGTGGGCCGTGAGGCCACACCCGGTGGCGCAGTAACCACAGACAATTCCTGTGGTTGCGTCGGGCTTCAGGCGGGCGGGCACCTGGCCCAATCCAAAACCGCCCGGCACCCGGGCCAGGTCGGTGGTCAACGGCCCATCCCAGGCCCTCCAGGGGATTCGCGGAAGATTCATGGTCTCTCTTGGTCGCGGGAATCGACATCGGCCAGGAATCCCCCGGCGAAGAACCGCCAGCGCTCGAACATCGACAACCCGGTCAGGAGCAGCAGGGCGAGGATCGATACCCACGAAGGCCCGACCATCAGACCCCAGCCCACACCCCACCCCATCAGGACGGTTCCGGCGAACCGCGGACCGGTGCGCCGTGAGCGCCACCCTGCGCGACCGGTGACAACGTAGACCTGGATCTGCGCCACCGTCGTCAGGACCAGGAGCACCAGCAGACCAGAGGCGACACCCTGGAACCCCCGCAGCGGAGCCGGGAATGCCGGCACCCAGGCCAGCCCCGCGATCCACCCGGTGAAGAGCAGCGAGACCGAAGAGAACGCGCCCAGGGCCAGCGCCTCGCGACTCAACCAACTGGTCTTCCAGCCCATCCAGATGCGCCAAGCCTTGAGCGGTTGTCCCAAGTGGAACACCGATGCGATCAATCCGGCGTGGACCCACAGACAACCCAGCGCGGCCACCGCGGCGTCCCTCCCCGTGGGGATCCGCCCGGACATCCCCGTCCCCAGGGCCACTGCGGCGAGGATTCCGCCCCCCCATTGGGTGAGCACCAGCATCGCGATCAACGGCCAATGGGCGTCCCTCCGGCACGGGGTCCCGGTCACGGGGCGGGACTCCAGTCCATCCATCGGGCGCTTCGAGCGGTACACCGTCGAGGGCACGGTGATCGAGGCCGGGGGCATCCCGGGAAGGGAGCATCCGCCGTCGCGATGGCCGGCGGTCGACCCCTCTCCTCGACATCGATCGATCGTCGCAGCCACCGGGACACGCGTGATCCGGATGGCTTCGTTGGGGCAGGCCTGCACGCACGCCGGGGCCTCCCCCGCCTGGAGTCGTCCCTGGCACAGGTCGCACTTGCGCACGATGCCCCGGGATTCCGAGAACTTCGGCACCTCGTACGGGCAGGTGAAGATGCAGTAGCTGCACCCGATGCACTGGTCGTCGAGATGGCGGACGATGCCGGTGAGCGGATCCTTCTCGTAGGCCAGCACCGGGCAGCCCTTCAGGCAACCGGGATCCACGCAATGGTGGCAGGCGGACGTGACCGCCAGGGTCACCGCTTCCGGGCGGGGGGTTTGGGGAACCGGACGGGAACCGACCATGAGGCGGATCTCGCGCCAGGATTCCTCGGGTTCCAGCCCGTTGAGCGAATGGCAGGCCACGACGCAGGCCTTGCAGGAGGAGCACTGGTCGAGGTCGACCTCGAACGCGTACTGCTCCCCGGGCCCGGGATGGGTGGCCGGCAACAGGGCCCGGTAGCGCTGCTCCAGCAACGGGGCGCGCGCATCGGCCTGGCGCTGGCTGAAGCGCTCGACGGCGGTCAGTCGCCGCTGCTCGGCCACGAACGCGTCCACCAACGTCTCAAGAGGATCCTCCGGAACGGTGGCTGCGGACGATGGTGATGGAGGGGTCACCGGTGGGGACAAGGGCTCAAGGGCGATTCGGGCTCTCCGAGAACAACTCCTGGAGTCGTCCAAGGTCGTGCCTCGAGGTGAAGCCCTGGAAGGTTTCTCCCGGTTGCCGGTCGCGCAGATAGACCTTCAGCATGCGCTCCAGCAGCGGACCCAATTCCTCGACGATCACCCCTTGGAACACCGCACGCCCGATCGCCTGCCGCGAACCGAATCCCCCTCCCACGAAGACATGGTACGCCTCCTGGGCCTGCCCCCCGCGCTTGAGTTGCGTGCCCAGGAGCCCGATGTCGCCCATGTAATGCTGGGCGCAGGAGTTCGGGCATCCGGTCAGGTGGATGTTCACCGGTTGGTCCAGGCTCACGCGGGAGTCGAGCCATTCGATCAATTGCAGGGCGTGTCCCTTGGTGTCGGATGCGGCGAACCGGCAATGCCGATTGCCGGTGCAGGCGATGAATCCCCCCCGAAGCGCGCTGGACCTCCAATCGAGACCCACCTTCACCAGGGCCTTCTTCACCGTCTCGACGTAGGCCTCGGGGATGTTCGGCACGATCAGGTTCTGCCACACGGTCAGCCGGACCTCGCCGCTCCCGTACAACTCGGCCAACTCGGCCAGACGCCGCAGTTGCTTGGAGGTGATCTGCCCCACGGGCACCGCGACACCCACCCAGTATCGGCCGGCTTGTCGCTGCTGGTGAACCCCCAGGTGCGGGTGCTGGCTGGCGGGAGCCGAGTCACTGGCCGCGACCGCAGCCTCGGAGCCCGGGGGTATGCCCATCAAGGCACGTCCCAACCGCGTCTCCGTCTCGGTTCGAAAGCGATCCAGCGTCCAATGCTCGAGCAGATGCTTGAGCCGGGCACGCTTGCGGTCGGTCCGGTCGCCATGGGCGAGATAAACCCGGAGCATGGCCGCAGTGACTGGGATCACTTCGGAAGGCGTCACCAAGACACCCAGGTCCCGCGCGAAGGATTTGTGACCGGTGGCCCCGCCCAGCAGACATCGGAAGTACAACCCCGCGGGCACGACGTCCGTCAGGAGATCTCCAGGCCGGAAGCCGCTGACACCCTCGGCCTGGAGCTCTGCAGGCGACCAGACCCGCACGGCCTTCCATCCGATGTCGTTGGTGTCCTCCACCGTCGGTATCGATCCGCCTCCATGGAAGGCGATGTTGAACTTCCGGGGCAGATCGTAGAACTCGCGGTGGTTCAGTATGAGCTGCCCCAGCTGGAGGGTCAGGGGCAGCGTCTCCAGGCGCTCGGACGGATCGAGACCACTGGTCGGATCGCAGGTCAGGTTGCGGATGTTGTCGGCTCCGGCGCCCCGGGTGTGCAGGCCGACCGCCTGGATGCGTCTCAGGAATTCCGGTGCGTCCCGGAATCGGAGGTGTCGCACCTGGAGATTCGCCCGGGTGGTGATCTGCAGGTAGCCGGTGGTGAGGCTGTCGGTCACGGCGGCGATCTCCCGGAGCTGGGCCGAGGTCAGTTGGCCTCCCGGAATGCGGAGACGGGCCATGTACCCCTCGTTCATCGGGCTCATGTAGAAGAGCCCCTGCCATTTGAAGCGGAACGCGTTGTCGGGATCGGGCGCCTGGTCGGAAGCCGCGTGCTGCAGCAGGAGCGAATAGGCGTCCAGCGGGTGCAGCTCCCGTTTGATGCGTTCCTGGTCGGTCAACTCGGAAAGGTCCGAAGCCGCCGCCACGGCGGCGACAGGAAGCGGGCTCGACGGCATGAGGTCGCCGAAGCCGAGACCGCGATTGCGGAGACCTGCAAAGAGGCCCTCGAGGTAGGCGGTCTGCTCGGCGTCGAGCGGTTGTCCGGAGATCTGTTGGAACGGGAGGCTCATGGGGTGGGGTTCATCGGGATCGAGCGTCTTCAGTACACGTCCTTCTGGTAGCGCCCCTCGGACTGAAGGCGCTCGAGGTATTCCGAGGCCTTTTCCTCGGTGCGACCTCCCGCGGTCCGGATCACCGTCCGGAGCGCCGCCTCGACATCCTTGGCCATCCGTCGCGCATCGCCGCAGACGTAGAAATGCGCCCCTTCCTCCAGCCACTGCCACAGGGCCTGGGACTGCTCCCGCATGCGGTCCTGGACGTAGACCTTGGACTCCTGATCGCGACTGAAGGCCAGATCGAGCCGGGTGAGGAACCCGTCTTGATGCAGCGGGTCCAACTCCGAGGAATACAGGTAATCGGTGGCTCGGCGCTGATCGCCGAAGAAGAGCCAGTGCTTCCCGGTGGCCCCGATGGCGCGCCGCTCCTGCAGGAAGGCGCGGAACGGGGCGATCCCGGTGCCGGGGCCCACCATGATCATGGGCCGTGACGGGTCGCCGGGCGGCCGGAAATGGCGACTGACCTGGACGAAGACCGGGACCGGTGTCACTCCCGGGATCACCCGGTCGGCCAGCCAACACGAAGCCACTCCAAGCCGGGCTCGACCATGGGCTTCGTAGCGGACGGTCCCCACCGTGAGGTGCACCTCACCGGGATGCGCCTTCGGGGAGGAAGAGATGGAATACAGGCGGGGTTGGAGCGGCCGCAGCAGCGGGCCCAATTCCACGGCATCGAGACGGGCCTCGGGAGCCGATCGGAGTGCGTCCAGCACGTCGCGCCCGGCCATCCAGGATTCAAGGTCGGGGCGCCGGGACGGCTCCAAAAGGGAGGCGATGAGGGAACCGGGGGTCAGCTCCGCCAAACGCTTCAAGAGGGCCGGCGATGGCTGGGTCAGCACCCACCGGTTCGTGAGGGCCTCTGCGAGAGTGGTCGATTCGGCGGGGACCGTCGGGCCAAGCCCCACCGACACCGTCGGATCGAGACCGAGGGCCTCCAAGATCCCGTCGACCAGCGCCGGATCATTCGACGGCTGAACCCCCAAGGCGTCACCCGCTTCGTACACGAGAGAAGCATCGTCGAGCTCGAGCTCGATGTGCCGTGTATCCTTGGACGATCCCTCGCCATTGAGTCGTCGGGCCACCCGCAGGCGGGCCGGATAGGGATGGCGGCGAGTCCATGGACTGGCGGCCGCCGGTGTCTCTGGACTCGGGCCCGACCCCGGCCCCACGGTAGGGCCAGGGATCGGCGACACGACGCAGGGAGGCGCGTCGACCGGTTCGACCGAGTCGAGGGAGGGCCACACGGCCTCCATCCAGGCCGTGAACGGAGCCCGATCCCCGCCGTCGCATTCGGCGCGGGGCGCCACGCGCCGGGCGCCCAGGGCCTCCAGGCGCTCATCGATCCTGCGGGCGGCACCGCAGAAATCGGCGTAGTTCCGATCGCCCAGGCCAAGCACCGAATACCGGAGGGACCCCAACCGCGGAGCCGCACCCTCACTCAGCCGGGACCAGAATCCGGCGGCATTGTCGGGCGGTTCACCATCGCCCCAGGTCGAGCACACCACCAGCAGGCGCTCCAATCCCGAGAGCTCATCCGGGCTGATGCTGTCCAGCTCCCGCAGCGTGACCAGGAACCCCTTGGACTCGGCCGCCTTTGCCACCTTCTTGGCCAGTCCCGAGGCGGAACCCGACTGGGACCCGACTCCGATCCAGAGCGATCGAGACCGGGTGGCCGGAAGCGACCCGGAGGAGACGCTTCCCGGGGCCGCGGATCCCAGCCGATCGAAGAGCGAGGCGGCCAGGAACCCGTTGAGCCATGCGCGCTGCTCCCGGCTGAACGGGGCGGTTTCCGGCACGATGTTCATGCGGGAGATCGGGGGGTGCGACTCAGAAGTTCACCTGCGCCTGGACGTAGACGTAATCGGCGTCCTGGGAACCCACCTTCGACAGCGAGTCCCGGATGTAGTCGCCCCGGAGGAACCGGCAGTAGGCGGCCTCGAGCACGAGGTACTTGCTGGCCTGCCACGTGACCACGAGGTCGATCTCGGAGCCGACGAAGGATCCGGCATCGGGATTGATCCCATAACCGGTCCCGCGGGCGGCCGCACCCTGGTAGGTCATGCCGCCCCGGGGCAGCCCGGCGACGTTGTAGAAGTTGTCGTTGGCCGTCACCAACCACTTCAGGTGCCCCTCGAGCTGGACGCGGACCCGGGGCGTGGCGAGCAGGGAACTGCGAAGGCGCACATTGTGCAGGTTCTGGAAGGAGGCGAAGTCGGCGTAGCCGTAGAAGAGATGGCCGGTGGGATAGAGGTGGACGAAGGTCTCGTGCGTGCCGTCGTTGGGGTCGTTGTCGCCGCTGGCCAGGCTGTATTCCAGGCCCAGGCGCGGCTGGAGCTCGGATTCCTTCCAGGTGTACCCGCCGGAGAGCACACCCGCCCAGGCGCGGTGTTCCCTGCGCGGTCCCATCCCGGCAGCCTCCCGGGCATCGGCGAAGTTGCCGAACTGGTAATAGGCCTGGGCCCCCCAGTCGACGTTGACCCAGTCGTTGGTGGAACTGCGGACATACGTGCCTGCGGTGTAGATGTCCTGCGCCTCCGGCGGCCGGAAGGGTGCGGGAGTCAACCCCCGGTTCCCGGCATTGGCATCGCGCCCCGCATTGCGGCTCAGGAAGTAGAGCTCGGTCCAGGTCTTGGGGATGGCCTTGGTGGTGAGGTGCAGCCCCGAGAAGAGTTCGTCCGGGTTCGATCGGTTGAAGCCGTTGTCGTCGGGCATCACCACCATCGAGCTCCATCCCTCCACGGCGAAGTACGGGTTTTGCCAGCGCACCTTGGCCGCATCCCATTGCCGGCCGATGTTGTTCCAGGCCAGCGGACCGACGATCCGTTGCTCGCCGAGGAGCAGTTCCTGGCGCCCCACCTTGAGCGACACGGGGAATTCCTTGTGGTTGCCCAGGAAGACATAGGCCTGGTGCAAGTCCATGGGACCGTCCGACTCCGGGCTGCTGCCTCTCCCCGCCGGCGCCGCCGGGTAGGCCGGGATGGCGACGCCGTTCAGGGTCCTGGCCTGGGTCACGCCATTGCCGGTGCTGGAACGGTCGTCGCCGGTGACCGTGCTGGAGCGTCCCTGCGCGAAGACCTCGAACCACCGACCGGTGTAGCCCCCACGGAGGAGCACCCGCTGGAGCAGGTAGCTGTTGTCGTTGTCGGTGTCCGTGCGGAAGTCGGCCAGGGATCCGGGGCCGGTGAAGCCGCCATTCTGCTTGATCTCATAGCGACCCCAATCGAGCGCGCCGAGGTTCCAGGAGGAGAGGTACGGATTGTCCTGCCGTAGCCAGTCGTTGATGAAACCGGCCGGCGATGGGGCGACGGGGGTGGTCACGCCCCAGTCGAAACCGGGGGGAGCGGCCTGGGCGGCACCGGGGGTCAGGATCAGGGCGGCGAGGCGGGTGATGGCGGCGAGGCGGAGGAATGTCGCGGAGGGTTTCATCGGGGAGGGTTTGGTTTGGGTTGGCGGT
>JBIKMQ010000298.1:0-4118 GCA_044359215.1 Candidatus Chromulinivoraceae bacterium | reverse complement strand
CCTCGAGGATCCTGCGAATCCCGGCCGCGCGTGGTGCGGGTTGGCCGTCCGCGACGCGGCCGTCGCGACCTCGGGCGACTACCACCGCGGCTTCAACGCCGACGGTCGGCGCTGGGGGCACATCCTCGACCCGCGCACCGGCCGGCCGGTGCAGAACGGCTGCCAGGCCGCCCACGTCGTGGCCCCCAGCTGCACCCAGGCGGGCCTCCTGAGCACCGCCGCCCTGGTCCTCGGGCCCGAGGAGGGCCTCCGACTCATCGAATCCCAACCCGGCGCCGAGGGACTCATCCACGGCCCGCGAACCCGACTCAGCACCCGACGATTCCATGAACTGGTCGCCTCCTGACGCCTTGCCCCTCCCGAGCCCTCTCCTGCCGCGCCGTGGGTTCCTCCGCGCCACGATGGCCGCGATGGCCCTGCCGACCCTCCTGCCCTGGGCCCGGGCCGCCGCCGGGCTCCAGCCCGGGGACGCCCTGCCGGACCTCAAGGCCATGGACCTCGAGGGCGACATCCCCGACGTCGCGGGCAAGGTGGTCCATCTCGACTTCTGGGCCTCCTGGTGCGTGCCGTGCCGCCAGTCCTTTCCGGTGCTCGAGCAGTTGCACAAGACCCATGGGCCGAAGGGGTACGTGCTCATCGGTGTGTCGATGGACGAGAAGGCGGCCGACATGCAGAAATTCCTCAAGAAGAACCCGGTCAGCTTTCCCATCGTGCGCGATGCCAAGGAGCGGCTGGCCTCCAGGGTCCGTCCGCCGGGCATGCCCACCTCCTGCTTCTTCGGGCCCGATGGCCGCCTCGATTCGGTGCATCCCAAGTACGAGGGCGAGGCCACCCGCAAGAAATATGTCGAGATCATCGAGCGCCTGCTGCCCAAGCCCAAGGCCTGACCCCCCACCCCCCCCCCCCCAAAAAACACGGGCCCCCCGCCCCATGAACCTTCGGTCCCTCCTCCCCCGACGACCCCGTGAGACCCCCCCCCGCCACGGGATGGCGCCCGCCGCGCTGATCGTGCTCCTCTGTCTGGGCACGGGTTGCAGCACGGTCGAGCCGTGGCAGCGTCGTACGTTGTCCGACATCACCATGCGCGGTGATCGGGATCCGGCAGGGAACCTGCTGGCCGAACACATGTGGTTCAGCCGCGAGGCGGCCTCCGGGGGGCGCGGCGTGGGCGGCGGTGGTTGCGGGTGCAACTGAACGGCGGCTTCCGGAAGCACAGCCTCCGGAAGCGAACCCAAACATTCCCGTGACGACGGTGTCTCCCATCCTGCTCCTTCCATGAAGCGATTCCTCATCCACTCCCACGTCCTCGCGGCCTTCCTGCAGTTGGCGCCTCTGGCGCGCATCGCCCAGACGGCACCTGGCCTCATCGCCACCCCGACGCTGTGCATCTTGCGGTGGGTGTTCGGCACGGCGGCGGTGGCCGGAAGCTTCCACGGGCTTTCGGGAGCCACGGGCATCGTGCCCACGGCGGTCCGGGCGACCAATGGCGTGCGGACGTCCGTCACCTTCGCGATCACCAGTTCCTCCCACGGCACGGCCAAATCGTATTCGGCGGTCTCCGGATTGCCTCCGGGGACGACGCTGTCCACGCGCGGGACCTTGTCCGGGACACCGACTGCCAGCGGGTCCTACACCCTGAGGATCCGGGGATGGGAGACCTCCACCTTGGGAGGCGATTCCGCCATGCTGAACGTGGCCGTGACCGTGGTGGGAGCCAATCCACCGGCCGTCACCTCCCAGCCCGTCGGCCTGACGGTCGCCCCCGGCGATGCGGCGTCATTCACCGCCACCTTCACCGGCGACCAACCCGTCGCGCTGCGATGGTTCAAGGAGGACCTGGAGGTGCGCAACGCCACCAATGCCACGCTCACCCTCTCCAACGTCCAGGCCGCGGATGCCGGGCGGTATCGGCTGCGGTTGGTGAACGACCTGGGCACCGTCTTCACCGACTGGGCGACCCTCACGGTGCAGGCCGCGGTGGCCAAGCCGGTGATCTCCGCCCAGCCGGTCGGGCGCAGGCTCCATGTCGGCGAGTCGGCCTCGTTGGCGGTGGCCGCCACCGGGACCAACCTCACCTACGCATGGACGCTGGATGGGGTGGCCGTGGGCGGGTCGACGCCCGTGCTCGACCTCGGGACCGCCACCGCCTCGGCATCCGGGGTGTACCGTGTCCGCGTGAGCAACCCGGGAGGCTCGGTCGACAGTGATGCCGTGGTGGTCGGAGTGTCCGGCCCCGTGGTGTGGGATGCCCCGTCCCGCGTGGCCGATTCCATCCGCCTGTCCTTCAACGGCCTTGAGGGCCGCCGCTACGCGGTGGACATGGCGCCCAGTCCCCAGGGACCGTTCACGACCCTGGCCGAGATGATGACCCAATTGGGTGGAACGGTGGTGTTCGAGCCCATTACCCAGCCGGGCCGCTTCTACCGGGTCCGGCCATTGCCCTGATCCTGGGCCGGGCGCCATTCCGGCCGTCCCTTGGTCCGGTTCATGGTTCCGGCTCAGGGCCCCTTGCCGGACTGGATCGGGAACGACTGGATGAGTTGGTTGCGGACCGGTCCCAGCGGTGCCTGGGGATTCTGGGCCAGCGCCCCGGCCATGCCGGACGCGTAGGCCGCCGACACCGATGTGCCTTGCACGACCCAGCTCCGGCCCTCGGTCTCCACCACCGTGGAACCGGGCATCGCCAGGTCCACGAAACTGCCGCGGTTGGCGTAGGGTGCGAGTTGGCCTGACCGTCCGGCGGCCGTCACGGCCAGCGCCTCGTCGTACGCTGCCGGGAAAAACGCCTCGGTGCTGCCGGAGTTGCCTGCGGCGGCGACCACCAGCGCGCCCTGGTCGGTGACCTGCCGGATCACGGCGCGCAGGTGGGAGCTGTCCTGCGGGCTTCCCAGCGACAGGTTGATGATCGTCGCCCCGTCCTGCGCAGCCCGCGCGACCCCGGCGGCGACGTCCCAGGTCGAGGCGGATTCGCCCGCCCCGTACACGTTGTAGGGTTGGATCCGCGTGCTGGTCTCGGACGCGCCGGCTCCGAGGCCGCGGACCATGGCCTCGGCCATCGAGGTGCCGTGCGATGGGCCTGTCCCGGGTCGTACCCCCGGCACCAGGTCGACCGTCGGCAGCAGGAACGACTGGAACTCTGGCGACAGGCCCTGGGGTGCGGTGTCGATCAGGGCGATCACGCGGCGGGTGCCGTCGGGTCGGACGGTGGCGGACAGTCGCAGCGGAGGCGCGCCCACGCCGTTGACGGGCACCGGGTCTTCCGGAGCCTCGAAGCGCTGGTTGTTCTCGACCTCCAGGTCGCCCGACTCGGAGGCCAGCGTCTGCCGGGCCTGTTCGGCCTGCTCGTCCGAGGCGAAGCGCAGGCGGTAGGCTCCCGTCAGGCCGTTGGTCCCCACCAGCGAGGCCCCCTTCAGCGCGGCCAACCGCGTGGGATCGAGCGGCGCTCCGGACTTCGAGCGGACGATCAGTTCATCGCCGATCGTCCCGTCGCCGGCATCGGCGAGCACCTCGCGGGTGCTCGAACGGGCCTGCGTGGCGAAGACCTTGAGTTCGCGCAACCCGTCGCCGCCGGTGGTCAGCGAATAGTTCAGGCCGCCGAGGAGGCGGGGCAGGGCCTCCCGGGCCGGCAGGTTGCGGAAGCGCGTGCGGACCTGGGCCTGCACGCCGTCCTCGATCCAGACGCGCCAGCCGGTCCGGGCCCGCAGGCGCGAGAGCACCCGTTGGACGGTCCAGCCCGGGATCGACGCCTCGTAGCGGTCGGTGGCGGAGTCCCATCGCAGGCCCGGGCGTTCGGGGGCGGTTTTGCCGTCGGCCGGTCGGGCGTCCTTTGGGCCTCGCGATCCCGCGTTGGCCGGATTGGCCGGATTGGCCGGGGTCTGCGCGAACGCCTTGGGAGCCTTCGGAGCCGGTGGGGCCGTCGGAACTTCGCCGAGCATGGACAGGCCCGCCGCCAGCAGCGCGATCGGGATCAGCAGAGGGGCCCGCATGAGCCACAGGCTAGCCGATCCCGCCGACGATGCCAGCGCCCTGTCGGAGCCCTTGAGTTCGATCGAAGAGCCATTACGATCCGGACGTCATCCAGAAGTCCTCCGAGGCAACCCGAAATCCTGCCGTCATGA
>JBIKMQ010000299.1:0-4118 GCA_044359215.1 Candidatus Chromulinivoraceae bacterium | reverse complement strand
CAAATTGTCGCCCCGCGGGGTGCCGGCCACCACTTCCGGGCCACCGCGGGCGGTCCACTTCACGTTCCAGGACCCAGGAGCCACGTTCGTCTTCCTGGCCGGGACATTCAACGACTGGCACCCGTCGGCGACGTCGATGATCGCCACCGGGAACGGTCGCTGGGTCAAGACGCTCGAACTGGAGCCCGGCATGTACGAATACCTCTTCGTCGTCGACGGGCGCTGGATGGCCGATCCCGGCTCGGCCATCACCGTCTCGAACCCTTTCGGCGGCATCAACTGCTGCGTGAACGTCCGCTAGCCACCCCATCCAACCAGAGCCTCCCCCGCCCCCATGAAGCATCCCGACCACGCCACTCCCGCCACCACCACGACGCAACTCCTGGTGACCACCCCCGAAGGACATCGAGCCATGACGCCGCTGCCCGCCTCGAAACCCTCCCGCCTGCACCCGCGCCACCTGCTGGTCCCGACGGACTTCTCGGCGGCCTCCAGAAAAGCGCTGACCTACGCCGACGCCTTCGCCTCGACCTTCGGGTCGAAGATCACGCTCATCCATGTCATCGAGCCCATGGTTCTTCCGCCCGAGTATGGGTACCTGCCCCCGTACTCGCCGGAAGACGAGGCCCGACAGGTCGAGGCCGTGCGCAAGCAGTTGCTCGACCTCGCCGCCGGGCTGGACACGGCCAGGCAGACGGAAGTCTCGGTGCGGGTCGGGCGTCCCTGGCACGAGATCGTCGGCGCCGTCACGGATCTCGGGGTCGACCTCCTGGTCCTGACCACGCATGGCCGCACCGGGTTGCGTCACATGCTCATGGGCAGCGTCGCCGAGAAGATCGTGCGACACACCCATTGCCCGGTGCTCGTGGTCCGCCCGGAGGAAACCGACTTCCTCGGCTGACGAGAGGATCGCGCGTGCCGTGTTGGAGCCACGACGGACGCCCCCGGAGCTGAATTGACGTTTGTCGGCCACTCGGCCCGGGGACATGCTCCCGGCATGATCCACATGAACTTCCTCGACCGGTTTCCGGCGGCCGTCCTGTCGGCCCTGCTGGGAGTGGTCGCCTGCCTGCACGCCGACCCCGTGACCGTTCCGCTCTGGCCGGCGGGATCCGTGCCCGGTGCCCGGGGCACCGCGGAATCCGACACGCCCACGCTCACCCTCCACACCTCGGACAAGGGAACGGGCCCGAAGCCGGTGATGGTCATCCTGCCCGGTGGTGGCTATGGCGCGCTGGCTTCCCATGAAGGGCGCGACTACGCGCAATTCCTCAACCGGGAAGGCATCCATGGCTTCGTGCTCAAGTACCGGCTCGGCAGCCATGGCTACCGGCATCCCTCGATGGTGCAGGACGCCGCGCGGGCCGTCCGCTGGGTGCGGGCGCACGCCGCGGAGTGGGGCGTGGATCCCGGGCGCGTCGGCATCATGGGCAGCAGCGCCGGCGGTCACCTGGCCTCCACCCTGCTGACCCATCACGATGCGGGCGACCCCAAGGCCGCCGACCCGGTGGACCGGCTCAGCAGCCGCCCGGACCTGGGCGTCCTGTGCTATGCGGTGATCTCGATGGGACCGTTCAGCCACGCCGGATCCCGTCGCAACCTGCTCGGCGATCAGCCTGCGGCCGAACTGGTCGAGGACCTCTCCAACGAGAACCGGGTGACGACCAACACCCCGCCCGTATTCCTGTGGTCGCTGCGCGACGACGCGGCGGTGCCCATCGAGAACTCCATGGCCTTCGCCGCCGCCTGCCGCAAGGCCCGGGTGCCGTTCGAGTTGCACCTCTACGACGGAAAACCCCACGGCATCGGGCTCGGGGCCAAGCCGCCCGGGTTCGAGAACCCGCACCCCTGGACCCAGGACCTGCTGGCCTGGCTCAAGGTCCAGAAGTGGCGCTGACGGAGAGGCCGGGCCTGGAACTCCGGATTCTCAAGCCCGGGATTCTCAAGCCCGGGATTCTCAAGCCCGGGATTCTCAAGCCAGGGATTCCCGAGCCAAGTCAGGTCCCCGGCACCTCGACCGCGGCGGTGCTGGCCCGGAACACCGTCTGGGCGGGGATCCGGACCGAGGCGGGCCGTTCGCCATCGATCAGGCGCTGCATCAGGTCCATCGCCACGGATCCGAGGCGAAGCTTGGGTTGACGCACCGTCGAGAGCGGCACCCGGAAGAACTCGCTCACCAGGACGTTGCCGAAACCGGCGACGCTCAGGTCCTGCGGAATACGCACCCCCTGGTTGAGCAGGGCGTCTGCGGCCCCGATGGCCACGAGGTCGTTGGCCGCCTGGAGGGCCGTGGCGCCGGGATTCTCCTGGATGAACTGCAGCGCGGCGGCAGCGCCCTCCTCAACCGTCGATCCGGCATGGAAGACCAGCTGGTCGTCAGGCACGACCCCCGCCTCCCGCAGCGCCCTCCGGTAGCCCTCGAGGCGTTCCTGGGCCCAGGGCGAATGGGTGGGTCCGGCCAGGAAGGCGATGCGACGATGCCCCAGCGACAGGAGATGACGGGTCATCGCCCCGGAGGCCCCGAGGTCGTCCGTCTCGACGTTGGTGAATCCCTGGCAGAATGGCGCCTTGTGCCCGAGGAGCACGGTCGGCACCGCCTGTTTGGCCAGGTCGTCATAAATGGGGGCCGAGGAGGCCATCCGGTACACCGGGGCGATGAACACCCCGTCCACCCGTCGGGCCATGAAGCGCCGGATCACCGATTCCTCACGCTCGGTGCTTCCCAACGAGTAGGCCACCAGCAGGTCGTACCCCCGCTCGTAGGCCTGATTCTCCAGCGCGAGGAGCACCCTCGAGTAGACCGGGTCGGTGGGCGCCGGGATCACCAGCCCGAGCAGGCGGGTCTTGCGGTTGCGCAGGCCGCTGGCTGAAACGTCCGGGACATACCCCATCTGGCGCGCCAGCGCCTGGATCCGGTTCTTGGTGGCCGACGAGAGATCCGGCTTGTCCCGCAACGCCTTGGACACCGTCATGACCGATACCCCTGCCTCCGCTGCGATGTCCTTCAAACGTACCATAAGGGATTGGATCCTGCCCGCCCACCGGGCTGCCGCCCCGACCGGACTGGAGGCGATGAAGTCCCATCCCACGCCGGGGATCAAGCCCGCATCTGTGGCGTTTCCTGCGCAGGCCCCCGCCGGAGGATCATCATTTCGATTGATCGTCACGGTTAGGCGGAATATCCAAGGGCATTCCCCAGGATGCGGCGATGAAATCCCTCTCCGACGAACCCACCCGGATCGAGATCGACGGGCAGCCTCTCCGATGCCACCACTGCTCCCGCGACCAATTCCATCGTCGTCGCCTGCGCCGGCAGACCGCCAGCGCCGCCGGCATGCGGGTGGATTGGCAAGAGGCGGTTTCCCAGGCCTTCATTTGCGCCCATTGCGGATTTCTCCACGAATTCATCACCCACTGACCCGTCACGCCCCGATGCCGGCGCTTGACGGCTCGGGGATGGGCTCCGATACATCCTCCCAGAATGGACAGCGACAGGCCCCAATCTGGCAACGCCTTCCGCCCTTGGGCGGCGTTGATGCTTTGGGTATGGATGCTCTCCCAGACCGCCTGCGTGGCCCATTGCCACGGGTTGCTCCCGAGCGCTCCTGACGGGAACGATGGCCCCCCTTCTGTTGGAAAGCCCTCTTCCGAAGCCTCGTCTGGCCGGGCCCATCGGGGTCACGCCTGCTGTTCCCGCACGCGATCCTCGGAGTCTGGCAAGTTGCCGGACACCGCCGGCCCGGTGCAGGACTCCCAATCCCGGAGTCCGGAATCTTCCGCTGAATCCCCGACGCCCTGCGCCGCCAAACTGGCGGTGCACGCAGCCGACCCGCTCGGAAATCTCGCCTCGGCATCCCTCACAGGCGGGAGCCAGCCTTCACCGGCTTGGATGCTCCTCGTCGGGCTGGTGCCTGACCCTCTGGCCCTCTTGGCCCTCTTGGCAAGAATCCCAGCCTCCCCAACGTGCCTGGAAGATCCCTCCTCGCCCCGCTGGGATGCCGGGTATGAACCGTCCGTGACCTTGGGCTGCGGCCTGCGCAGCCTGGCTCCGCCCTCTCTGGCAAGGTCCTGAGCCAAACCCCGGGCACGCCCTCCCGGCGCAACCGCCGCGGTTCGGC
>JBIKMQ010000297.1:0-4130 GCA_044359215.1 Candidatus Chromulinivoraceae bacterium | reverse complement strand
GTGTGGGTTGCGTGCCCATCCATCAGGGGCGAATCGAGCCGTTGGCGGCCCTCTATCCCAACCTCGCCTGGCCCGTCGCCCGGGAGCACCTGGAAACGCAACAGGCCTCGGTGCAGGAGTTCTGCCGCCGAGGCCTTGACGCCGGTTGGATGACCTCCTGGGAACTGGCCCCCGAGGATCATCGGACGTTGACCAACTGGAACACCCCCTCCGATTGGCCACCGCAGCGACCCGACGGCGGAAATGCCCGGAGCGTCAACCCTTGAGGTTCTTCGCGCCGTTGACCGTCGAGTTGACGCGCAGGCGCAGGCCGTTCAGGCGGATGAATCCGGTCGCATCGTCCTGATTGTAGGCCTTGGTCGGATCGGCCTCCATGGTGGCGATGTGAGGGTTGTACATGCTGAAGCGGCTCTTGCGGCCGGCGACATAGAGCCCGCCTTTGTAGAGCTTCACGCGGACCGTACCGGTCACGTTCTTCTGGCTCTCCTCCACGTAGGCCTGCAACGCCAGACGCTCGGGCGCATACCAGAAGCCGTTGTAGACCAGTTCGGCGTATTTCGGGATGAGCGCATCGCGCTGGTGCATGACCTCGCGATCCATGGTGAGGCTCTCCATCTGGCGATGGGCGTAGTGCAGGATGCTGCCGCCCGGGGTCTCGTACACGCCGCGGCTCTTCATGCCGACGAAGCGGTTCTCCACCATGTCGACGCGGCCGACGCCGTGCTTGCCGCCGATCTTGTTCAGCGTCCGCATCACCTGCAGCGGGTTGAGCTTCTTGCCGTTGACCGCCACACAGTCGCCCTTCACGAAGTCCAGGGTCACGTACTCGGGCTTGTCGGGGGCATCCTCGGGCAGCACCGACAGGGTGGTGAAGTAGTCGCGGTTCTTGAGGTCGAACGAATCGTACCAGGGATCCTCCAGGATGCCGGCCTCGTAGGAGATGTGCAGGAGATTCCGGTCCATCGAGTAGGGCTTCTTCGCGCTGGCCTGCACGGGGATGCCCTTGGCGGCGCAGTAGTCGATCATCTCCTGGCGGCCGGGGAAGTCCTTGCGATAGCGGGCGTCGCGCCACGGGGCGATGATCTGCAATTCGGGCGCCAGCGCGGCGGCCGTCAGCTCGAAGCGCACCTGGTCGTTGCCCTTGCCGGTGGCGCCGTGGGCGATGGCGTCGGCCTTCTCAGCGCGGGCGATCTCCACCATGCGCTTGGCGATGAGCGGTCGCGCGATGCTGGTGCCCAGGAAGTACTGTCCCTCGTAGATCGCGCCGGCCCGCAGCATCGGGTAGATGAAGTCGCGGGCGAACTCCTCCTGGAGATCGTCGATGTAGATCTTGGAGGCCCCGGTCTTCTTGGCCTTCTTCTCGAGTCCCTTGAGCTCGTCGTCCTGGCCGATGTTGGCGCAGAACGCGATCATCTCGGCGTTGCCGTAGGTTTCCTTGATCCAGGAGAGCAGCACCGAGGTGTCGAGGCCGCCGGAGTATGCGAGTACGATTTTCATGTCGAAAAAGACACGCGAGTGAACGCGAGGCTCAAGGGCGTGGGAAGATCAAACCGACACGGCGATACGGCGGGGTCTTGGGGCCGACGGCACCGGTTCCGTCGCACGGCCTCGGCCCTCGTGGGGCCCCGTCATCCCTCGCCGCCTCCACCGCCGCCGCCCAGATTCCGATCGAACATCGGGATGACAAACCTGTAGACCGAATAGCAGACGATGGCCATCACCACCACCTGATAGGCGTTGATCTTCCGATCGGCCAACCGGTCGGGGATCTTGTTGAACCAGCGCTTGATACGGCGTCCCCAACCGGGCTTGCGCCGCCTGGTCGACGGGACGTGGACCAGCGGAGGCGGTGCGGCGGGCATCGGGGACGGATCCGGGTCCATGCGTACGGGATGGCAATCCCAAGGCGGTCCCGGACGCAAGCCCGGAGTTGACACCGGGCACCCCGCCCGACCTTCCCGGGAGACCGCCGGGCAATCCCCCGGGAGGGCCGGTTTTCCGCTCCGCTTTTGACGCCGCCACGGGTAGACTTGCCCTCATGCTCGACATGAAGTTGCTGCGCGAACGGACCGACTTCGTCCGGGAGCGGTTGGCCACGCGGAACGCCGGTGACGAGGCGAAGGTCACCGAGGTGCTGGCCCTGGACGAATCCCGCCGTTCGGCTTTGGCGGAGGCCGAACAACTGAAGGCCCGGCGCAACAGCGCCTCGAAGGAGATCGGCGCGCTCATCGGACAGAAGCGCCTTGAGGAGGCCGAGGCCAAGAAGGCCGAGGTGCGCACCCTGGGTGACCGGATCGCCGAACTTGACAAGGCGGCGGCCCAGGCCGAGGCGGCCCGCGACGCCCTGCTGCTGATGATCCCCAACCTGCCCCATGGCAGCGTGGCACCCGGCAAGGACGCGGCCGACAATCCCGAGATCCGCGTGCACGGCCAGAAGTCCGCCTTCGACTTCAAGCCTCTCAACCACGTGGAATTGTGCGAGAAGCTCCGGCTCATCGACTTCGCACGGGGGGCCAAGCTGAGCGGATCGGGCTTCCTGCTCTACACGGGCTGGGGAGCGCGCCTCGAGCGGGCGTTGATCAACTTCCTGCTCGACTTGCACCTGCGCGAGCACGGGTACACCGAGGTCGCCCCGCCGTACATCATCGGGGAGCATTGCATGGTGGGCGTGGGTCAATTCCCGAAGTTCCGCGACCAGGCCTACGCCGTTCAGGAGGGCCTCGACGCGTCGACGATGGGCAAGCTCTACCTGCTGCCCACGGCCGAGGCCCCGGTGGCCAACATCCACCGGGAGGAGATCCTGCCTGAGAAGCAGTTGCCGGTGCGCTATTGCGCCTACTCGCCCTGTTTCCGTGCCGAGGCCGGTGCGGCGGGCCTGGGCACCCGCGGGATGATCCGCGTCCACCAGTTCGACAAGGTGGAACTCATCAAGGTCGTCCATCCGGACCATGGCTACGAGGAACTCGAGACGATGGTCCGGAACGCGGAGACCGTGCTCCAGCGGCTCGGGCTGCATTACCGGGTGATCAACCTCTGCACCGGCGACATGGGCTTCGCCTCGGCCAAGACCTATGACATCGAGGTCTGGGCCCCCGGCCAGGGCACCTTCCTCGAGGTCTCCAGTTGCTCCAACTGCGAGGACTACCAGTCCCGGCGGATGAACCTCCGGTTCAAGCGGGAGTCGGACGGTCAGAACCTCTTCCCTCACCTGCTCAACGGGTCCGGCACCGCGCTGGCACGCCTCTTCGTCGCCCTTGTAGAAACCCACCAGCAGGCCGACGGCAGCATCCGGGTTCCCGAGGCCCTGCGCCCCCACCTCGGGACCGACATCATTCCGGTGCCCGCCTGAACGCAGACAGCTTGGGGACGGTCCGCGGGCGGACGCTTCGGCTTCTTCTCTGGATTCGACCGCTTGAAACGCCCAACCCCGCACTTGGCAGTGGGGGCCAATCGAATACCTTTCGCCCCTCCGGGACTCCACCCCGGGCTCGAGTCTTGAATACCTCCGGTTCCAACCACGGTCCGGCCGCCTCCCTCAACGGGCGCGCCGGGAGCACCTCGGCGGGTCGTACCCTGCCCGTCCTGACCCAGCCCTCCGACCGGCATCGCGCCACGGTGGAGGAGTTGCTTCGACTGGTGCTCGACGGCAAGTCCCCGCAGGAGGCCCGCGGTCTGGTGGCTGGCGTCGTCGAGCGCCTTCGCGCCGGCGGGCTCGACCTCCCGGACGTCACCTCGACCCCCTACCTCAACACCATCCCGCCGGAGGAGCAGCCCGAATACCCGGGCGATCTCGAGATGGAGCGGCTCATCCGCGCCCATGTGCGCTGGAACGCCATGGCGATGGTGGCCAAGGCCAACAAGACGACCAATGTCGGCGGGCACATTGCCACCTTCGCCTCGCTGGCCACCCTCTACGAGGTCGGGTTCAACCACTTCTTCCGCGGCGGCGCCGACGGCCGGACAGCCGACATGATCTACTTCCAGGGGCATGCGTCCCCGGGCAACTACGCCCGTGCCTACCTCGAGTACCGGCTCAACGACCGGCACCTGAAGAACTTTCGCCAGGAACTCCAGGACCATCCAGGCCTCAGCTCCTACCCGCATCCGTTCCTGATGCCGGATTTCTGGAT
>JBIKMQ010000296.1:0-4142 GCA_044359215.1 Candidatus Chromulinivoraceae bacterium | reverse complement strand
CTCCACGGAAAGCCGGTAGCGCTGGTCGCGGCCGCCCCGCTGGAGCAGGTTGCCTACCACGACGATCACCTCGGCGGTCTCGGGCGGGGTCCAGTCCAGGACCGGATCGGCCCCGCCGGCGTCGTCGTTCCGGGCCAGTTCCTTGCCGGCGGCGTCCTCGATGCGCAGCCACGCGTCCAACGGAAAGCCCAGGGCGGAGGCCCGGATCTCCAGGCGCAGGGCCTCGCCCTTGCGGGTGGCGACGCGGTACCGGTCCTCGTCGCCGGCCCGGTCGAGATCCCCGGAGACCGCCGAGGGGATCTCCAGCCGGCCAGCTGAGGCGGCCGTGTCGTTGGGTTCGGATTCCACCCCTTCCGGACCGTCGCCCACCGGCACCTCGAGCGGGATCGTCCGGCCGGCAAGCACCACCGGGTGGACCTCGGCGCCCGGCCCGATCGACCCGGCAAGGACGTCGACCACCGGGGCCGAGACCGGCTCCGGTCCCCAGTCGGCCCAGCCCAGGCGGGTGTTGGCCGATCGACCGACGCCCAGCGGCCAAGTATGGCGCGGCACCGGGCCGGTGGTCACGTGCAACCGGTACACTCCCTTCGGACCGCCGCTGAACCGGAGGTCGGAGTCGGCCGGGTAGGCGAAGCCGAACACCTGGAGCACGTGGGGCCCGGAGGATTCGACCCGGTGGACCAGCAGCGGATCCAGCGACCGTACCTCGTCGTGGTTCCAGGCCACCTGGACGCCCCGGGCATCGAGCAACCGGAGCACCGGATCCAGCGGCGACTGGAGGGTGTAGGCCTCGAGACGGGCCACGAGGGTCTGCCCCGCGCGGAGGTCGATCGAATAACCGTCCACGTCGCCGTTCTTCTCGAGGCGCCCATTGACCTCGGCCGGCAGGTCGACCAGGGACTGGGCCGTCGCGGCCGAGTCGTTGGGCTCGACCTCGGCGCGCTGCGGATTGGGCGACAGGATCAGGAAACGCGGCGCGCTGGCCCCCTCGGGGGAAACCGCGCGGATCGCGTGCGCGCCGACGGGCGCGGAGGCGGCCACCCGGATGGTGATGACCCCGCTGTTGGTGGTGGCCTCCCAGCCCACCCCGGGGATGTCGAGGTCGACCTTCACGGGCCACGGATCGAACTTGCCCACGAGGGTGACCGACTGCGTGGTGCCGACCTGGATCGCCGCCGGAAAGACGTGGTCGAGCACCGGCACCGCCGCACGCAGCACCAGACCCAGGAACCCGAGGCAGACCCAGGCCAAGGCGGGGACGGAGGCCAGGACGCGGGCCCGCGTGCGGACCATGCCCCGCATCACGGCGGACCGGACCGGCGCCCCGGGCGAACCCTGCCGGCGACTCATGCCAGGCGACCTCACGCGGCGAAGATCTCGCGGATGCGCCGCCCGTTGTTGACCAGCTGGACCGGCCGGCCGGTGTTGGTGTGGAGGATCTGGTTCGGATCGATCCCCAGCTTCCAGTAGATCGAGGCCGCGAAATCCTCGGGCCGGTACACCGCCTCCGACGCCGCGTAACCCTTGGCATCGGTGGCGCCGACCACCGCACCCCGCGGGCATCCGCCGCCAGCCATGAGGATGGACATCGCATGGGGCCAGTGGTCCCGGCCCACGTCCTTGTTGACCTTCGGGGTGCGCCCGAACTCCCCGAGCAGCACCACCAGCGTGGAGTCGAGCAGGCCGCGCCGGTCGAGGTCGCGGATCAGGGCCGCGACGCCGCGGTCCATGTTGCGGACCGAGTCGCCCTTGTAGGCCTCGAAGAGCTTGGTGTGGTGGTCCCATCCACCGGAGTTGACGGTCACCCACGACACCCCCACCTCCACGAGCCGACGGGCCATGAGCAGGCGCTGGCCGAAGTCGTTGCGGCCGTACTCCTCGCGCACCTTGGAATCCTCGCGCGACAGGTCGAAGGCGGCCTGGGCCTGGCTCGAGAGCACCAGGTCGACGCCCTGCTGGAGGTACTGGTCGAACGCCACGGCAGGGTCCTCGGCCAGCCGGTCCGCATGACGGGCCATGGTGTCCAGGACCTTGCGGAGCTGGCGGCGATGGGCCGCCCGTCCCTCGCTGATGTCGGCGGGCAGCACCACGTCGCGCACCTTGAAGTCGGCCGAGTTGGGCTGGCCGTCGATCACGAAGGGCGAGTGCTTGCCGCCCAGGAAGTTCGGGCCACCGCTGCGGGTCACCGAGGGCATGGACACGTAGGGCGGGAGGCCCTGCCGCTGCCCGCGATGCCACGAGACCACCGACCCGAAGGACGGATGGAAGGTCACGAACGCCCCGCAGGCGACGGGCACCGGCGTGGGTGATCCGGTCATCAGGTAGTGGTTGCCGCCCCCGTGGTTCGGATCCTTGTGGCAGACCGAGCGGATGACCGTGGCGCGGTCGGCCACCTTGGCCAACTCGGGCACGGCCTCGCTGAAGCGGATGCCAGGGACCGACGTGGCGATGTCGGAGAAGCTGCCCCGGATGTCCGAGGGCGCCCCGGGCTTGGGATCGAAGGTCTCGTAGTGGGAGGGTCCGCCATCGAGCCAGATGAGGATGCAGTTGACCGGCTTGCCGCCGGGGGAACCGGCCGCCCCCGGGGTCGCCCGCCCGGGGCCGGGCCGGACGGCGGTCGCCGACGCGGCCTCGAGCCGGAGCAGGTCGCCGAAGCCGGCCCCCAGGAGCCCTCCGAGGCCCAGTTGGATGAAATCCCGGCGGGGCATGCCGGCGCAGTTTCCTAGGTTCGGGTTCATGTCAGTGGTTCAGCACGAATTCCGGCGTGTTCAAGAGCGCCCAGAAGAGGTCCTCCAGGGCGGTCTCCCGCGTGGCCTCGGGCTTCGAGAAGGCGCCCAAGGCCGCCTTCCGTTCCGCATCGGCCGGCGGGCGGCCCAGCAACAGCAGGTAGAGTTCGTCGACCAGCGAAGGCTCGTCGAGGTCGCCGGCGGCAAGGCGGCGGAGCCGACCCTTCGGATCGGCCAGCTTGGCCTGGAGGGCCTTGGAGTTCATCAGGTGCAGGCTCTGCACCACGCTGAGCTGGGCGTCGCGCTCGCAGGGACAGTCGCTGCTCGAGTTGGGGCGACCGAACGCGTCGAGGAAGTGCGACGGGATCTTGTAGCTCCAGGTCTGCATCGCCCGCCCGCCGGCCGGGACGGCCGAGAAGGTCTCGGGCACCCCGGTGGCATCACCCACCGCATCGACCAGCACCTCGGCCGGCAGTCGGCGCCGGTAGGACCGGGAGAACTGCCGGGTGTCGCCCAGGTTGGTCTCGTTGGGCCGGGAGCTGAGCTGGTAGAGCCGCGAACCCATCACGGTGCGGAGCAGGTGCTTGAAGTCGTGGCCGTGGCTTGCGAAATCGGCGGCCAGGGCGTCGAGCAGGGCCGGGTTCGCGCACGGGTTCGAGCTGCGGAAATCGTCGACCGGATGGACCAGGCCGCGCCCGAAGAGCCGCCCCCACACCCGGTTCACGGCGGCCCGGGCGAAGAACGGATTGTCCGGAAGGGTGAGCCAGTCGGCCAGGTGACGCCGGGGGTCGGCCGCGTTGCCGGCCGGCAACTCCGGGCCCTCGGGTGGCCGGGGCGTCATCACGGCGCCGCTGACCGGATGCTTCACCGTCCCGCCCGGCGCAAAGAAGAAGGTCTCGGTGCCCGCGGAGATCGGCGGCGACAGGCCCGCGCCCTTCTGGCGCACCGGGCCGAAGTAGGCGGCCAGCTGGTAGAAGTCGTCCTGGCCCCACTTCTCGTTGGGATGGTGGTGGCACTTGGCGCATTCCAGCCGGGTCCCGAGGAACAACTGGCTGAACTGGGTCGTCAGTTCCGGCGGGTCCCTCCGGTCGCGGTAAACGACCGCCGGACCCGACCGGTGGTTGGACCCCTCGGCCAGGAGCAGGTCGCGTACGAACTGGTCGTAGGGACGGTTGGCGCGGAACTGCTCGCGCAGCCACTGGTCCAGCAGGAACACGCTCTTGACCCCCACCCGGTCGGGGTTGGGCCGAAGCAGGTCGGCCCACTGATTGGCCCAGTAGTCGGCATAGGCGGGGTGCTCGAGCACCTGGTCGATGAACCGCCGGCGCTTGTCCGGGGACGGGTCGGCCAGGAAGGCCCGGACTTCCTCCGGCGTGGGCAAAAGGCCCACCGCATCGAGCTTGGCCCGTCGCAGGA
>JBIKMQ010000295.1:0-4157 GCA_044359215.1 Candidatus Chromulinivoraceae bacterium | reverse complement strand
CCGCGTCGCTTTGGAATTGCCCTCAACCTCGATCTCGAGCCCTTCCGAGTCACCACTCGGCATGGCTCCATCCATGGTTCCACGAGACCACCACCGGCAAACGTGACCACCGGATTGCGGATGGATCCAAAACCATGGGAAGCTCCAAGGATACCGACGATGAAGCCTGAAAGGACAGTCGCGACTCTGAAGACTGTCTCGCCACCCGAGCATCTGCATCGAACCGGATTTCTTCGGTGTTCATGGTCGGAACTGCTCCTTGATGACCGCCACGGCAGTCTTCCGGGACTTCAGCTGGACTGAGGTCAGGGTTTCGCTCGTGTCGCCTTCGGATACAGGTGGAGCCAGATGTCCACGTCGTGTTGCTCCAGGTACCAGCAGAGGACTCGGGCCCTGCCACTCTTGCCTCGTCCGGGAAGCCGCATTCAAACCTTCATCAAGCCCCACGATGCTGGCCGAAATCCGCCAACCCGGTCTGGACGCCAACTGCCGGAAGGCGGTGGAAGGTGGACCAGAGGCCTTGGCACTGACGAATCCACTGACGAATCCACTGACCAATCCATTGACCAATCCACTGACCAATCCAGGCAAACCGGGGGCGTTTTGCCCAGAAAACCTGATTTTTCGAGAGAAAACAGGTTGGAGGCGAGGGTCGGAATCGAACCGACGATGCAGCTTTTGCAGAGCCGTGCCTTACCACTTGGCGACCCCGCCCTCCGTTGGAGCGCGGCAAATAAAGGGAAGGAACGGCTGGGGCGCAAGTCGGGTTTTGGGGAATGTCGGGTTTTGGCGCCTCGGCGATCGGGTTCGGATCTCCGCCTTGGCCACGCCAGTGGTCCTTTGCATGCTCGGGCCATGCCATGTCGCTCGCCTTCCGCCGGCACCCGGTCAGGTCTCGTCGTCCGGTCGCTGATGCTGGGGCTCCTTGCCTGCCTGCCGTTGGCCCACGGGGCCGACATCAAACCTGCCGTCGGAGGGACGGGCGGCCCTGGCGGCCCTGCCACCACGGGGTTCCGGCCGCTGGTGAAGGACGACCGGCCGGCCTCTCCGGTGCTGGCGCCGGAGTCGGCCGAGGGCACGCAGCGAATCCAGCAGTTCCAGAAGGCTCCCGGCCTGTCGGTGACGCTCTGGGCGGCCGAGCCTCAACTGGCCAACCCGGTGGCCTTCTCGGTGGATGAACAAGGCCGCGTGGTCACCAGCGAGACGTATCGCTACCGGACCAGCGTGCTCGATATCCGGCATTACATGTTCATGCTGGAGGACGATCTGGCCTCGCGCTCGGTGGAGGACCGGCTGGCACAGATCCGCAAATGGTTCGGGCCCGAGGGCGAGGCGGCGCTCAGCCGGGAGACCGAGGTGATCCGCCGGCTCGAGGACACCGACCACGACGGCCGCGCCGACCGCTCGACGGTGCTGGCAGACCACTTCACCAGCCCGCTGTCAGGCATCGGCAGCGGGGTGCTGGCACGCGATGGCCAGGTGTGGTTCACCGAGACGCCTTCACTCTGGCACTTCGGCCCGCCGGGATCGATCGGCCGCAGTCCGCTGCCGGCGCCAAAGGAACCGGCGCTTCAATCCGGGCCGAAGGTCCATGCCAACGGGCTCGAAGCCCGGGCGATCCTCCACGGGTTCGGGGTGCGCTTCAGCTTCACCGGGCACGACCTGCACGGGCTGGTCTTCGGGCCGGACGGACGCCTGTATTTCTCCTGCGGCGACCGGGGCGCCCGGGTGACCACGCGCGAGGGCACGGTGATCGACCTGCCGGACGAGGGCGCGGTCTTCCGCTGCGAGCCCGACGGCTCGGGCCTCGAGGTGGTGCATCGCGGGCTGCGCAATCCTCAGGAACTGGCCTTCGACGACGACGGCGACCTCTTCACCGGGGACAACGACTCCGACCAGGGCGACCGCGAGCGCTGGGTCCAGGTGGTCGAGGGGGCCGACTCCGGTTGGCGGGTGGGCCACCAGCACGCGCCGTTGGGCAACGCCGGGTTGTGGAACCTGGAGCGCCTGTGGGTGCCGGCCTTCGAGGGCCAGTCGACGGCGCTGTTGCCCCCAGTGGCCAACATCGCCGACGGCCCGGGCGGACTGGTGCACGACCCGGGCACCGTGTTGCCCCAGGCGCTGCGCGGACGCTTCCTGCTGGCGTACTTCAAGGGCACCAGCGCCAAGAGCGGGATCGGCTCGCTGCAGGTGAGGCCGGCCGGGGCGACCCATGAGCTGGTGGCGCATGAACCGCTGGTCTGGAACTCGCTGGTGCCGGATGTCGATGTCGGTCCCGACGGGTCGATCTTCTTCGCCGACTGGCACGAGGGCTGGCCCAAGAGCCACAAGGGCCGGATCTACCGGGCGATCTTCGCCGAGGTGGCCGCCGATCCGGAGGTCGCCAAGATACGGCAGGTGCTCGGTGCGGGCATGGGGGGACGCGGGCCGGAGGAACTCGCCACGTGGCTCGGCCACCGCGACGCCCGCGTCCGGCAGGCCGCGCAATTCGAATGGGCCCGCCGGGGTGCGGGCTCGGTGCCCGCGCTGAAGACGCTGGCCACGACCTCACCCGACGAGCGGACACGCATCCACGCGCTCCGGGCGCTGGGCCAATTGGCCCGGCAGCATCCGGCGACCTTCGCCGGCGCGCTGCTGGAGGTGGCCCAGGGCACGCGCGGTGAGGCACGCGTGCAGGCGGTCCGCGCGCTGTCGTGGGCGACGGACCTGGTGCGCCAGCCCGGGGTGGTGGCGTGGATGACCACGCAACTGGCCGAGACGAACCCCCGCGTGCGCGCGGCCGCAGCGACCGGTTTGGCCAGGGCGTTGGCGGACGAGGCCCGCGTGGCGGCGTTCATCGGAAGCCTGCGCCGGTTCGGCAAGCCTGATCCCGTGCTGCGCCACGCGCTGGCCCACGGGCTGTCCCGGTCGCTCACGCCGCGCGCCATCGAGGCCCATCTCGGCGAGGCCGACCGCGAGGTGCGCCAACTGGTGCTGCTGGCGGCGCGTCTCCAGGGGTCACCGGCCTTGCGGGGGTTCCTGTCGGACCGGGATCCGTTGCTGGCGCTTGAGGCCGCGCGGGCCATCCACGACCTGCCGCTGCCGGAGGCCCTGACAGACTTGGCGGCGCTCGCTGAACCCGGGCCGATGGAGGCCTGGGGAAGCCGCCTGGCCGCCCTGCCCCCGCTGGCCGCGCCCACGGTGCCGGCAGGAGCCATCCGGGACGTGCGGGCCGACCAACCGCTGCCGTGGGGCGAGGCTCCCGTGGACCTGGCCACGCCGATGCTCCTGCGGGTGGCCAATGCCAACTTCCGCCTGGGAACGCCCGAGGCGGCACGCCGGCTGGCTGGTCTGGCCCGGGATGCCCGGTTGCCGGTGCGCCTCCGGACCGAAGCCCTGCTCGCCCTCGGGAGCTGGGCCCAGACCGCGGCCCGGGACCGATTGCTGGGCGTCCACCGTCCCCTGCCCTCCCGGCCGGCGCCCCCCGCAATGGAGGCGCTCGGGCCCGTCGCCGCATCGCTGCTGCAGGAGGACGCCTCCGAGGCGGTGCAGGTGGCCACGGCCGACGCGGTGGCGCGGCTGGGCCTGACGAACGCGATCCCGCCCCTCGAGGCGCTGGTGCGTCGGACGCAGGCGACCGGCAAGGCCCGGGCGGCCGCGCTGACCTCGGCCTTCGCCCTCTCCGCATCGGCGACCGGCAACTCGGCGACCGGGGGACCGGTGACCCGCGCCGCCCATCCGCTGCAACCGCTGCTGGCCTTCGCGTCCGCCGATGCGGCCGAGCCTCTCCGGCTGGCGGCATCCCGGCTGGCGACCGAACTGGACCCGAACGACGCGGTGGGCAAGCTGACCACCCTGCTGGAGCGCGGATCCTTGGCCGAACAGCAGGCGGCCTTCGCCTCGCTGGGCGACCTGAAGTCCGACGCTTCCGATGCCGCGCTGGCCGAGTGGCTCGACCGGCTCCTGAAGCGCGAGGTGCCCAATGAGCTGATGCTCGACCTGGTGGAGGCCGCCCGGAAACACCCGTCCGGCGCCGTGCAAACCCGCCTCGCGGCCTACCAGGAGTGGAAGCTGCCCAAGGACGCGCTGTCGCCCTACCGCGAGGCCCTCTTCGGCGGCGACGCCGGCCGTGGCCGGACCCTTTTCTTCGAGCACGCGGCGGTGGCCTGCACCCGCTG
>JBIKMQ010000005.1:0-14486 GCA_044359215.1 Candidatus Chromulinivoraceae bacterium | reverse complement strand
CGCCAGCGGCTCATCCCGCGACGGGTCCCACACCTTCACCAGCGCATCGCCGCCGGCCGAGAGCAGCCGGGTCCCGTCGCGGCTGAACTCCAGGTCGAAGACGCTGTCCGCATGGGCCTTCCACGATCGGAGGATCCGGCCGGCGGCGACATCCATCAGGCGGATGCGCCCGGGAAGCCCAGGCCCTCCGTCGCCGAGGGCCAACCGGGAACCGTCGGCGGAGAATTCGACGCTGAGGATCCGGCCCGTGAGCCCTTCGGTCACCTCCCGGTCGACCGCGAGCGTGGAGGGATCGCGAAGGCTGACCCGGCGGAACGACCCGGAGGCGAGCCATCGGCCATCCCGGCTCCAAGCCAGCGACTCGACCGGGGCCAGCGAGACGTCGGGCGAGGCGGCCAGCCTGGGAAAGCCCGGTTCCCGGAGGTCGAACACCTCGACCCGGCCGGCACGCGCGACGGCGAGGCGGCGTCCGGCGGGATCCACGGCCAGCGCCCCCACCGGGCCAAACGACGGGGCCGGCGCCTCCATGGAGACGGGGCGGGGTTCGGGCTCGTCGGTCACGGCCCGGGCATCCCAGGGCAATCCCCGCTGGATCCACTGCCGGAGCGTCCGGATCTGGCCCGGGCTCAACTGCTTTCGCGGCGGCATGTGGGGTTCGGCCCCGGGCAGCACCGACGCCAGCAACCGGCTCTCCTTCGGGCGCCCCTCCTGGACCACCGGGCCCTCTTCCCCGCCCCGGAGCACATGATCCCGGGTCAGGAGCGAGAGTCCGCCCTTCTGCCGGGCCTCGCCATGGCAGGAGAAGCACTCGTCCCGCAGCAGGGTCACCGCCTCACGCCCCAACCGCGCGTCCGCCGCCGGGGCCGCACGGAGGCACACCACCCACAGCGCCAGCACCGGGGCCAGCCAGGGCCCGAGGTGGCACAGGAAACGCGGGGCGTTGAGGTTGCGGAAGCGCACGGGATCGAGGTGTCGCTGGAATTGAACCCGCTTCCCTGCCAAAGGCAACCCGGGATGCCCATGAAACCCCATGGCGCCAATGCGGCGCACGGAGCCCCCGGGAACCATGGCCGGCGGGCCCGTCAGCCCGGATGCCGATCAACGACTCGGCAGCGCGGCCTGGACCTCCCGCTGGCCACTGGCCACCGGCACCGTCGACGTGGCCCCTCCGGACCAGCGGATCTCCACCGCATCGATCGTGCGGAGCCCGGCGGCCAGCACCGGGACCGGGTCGTCGCAGGAGCCGTCGCCCGACCCAAGATGGATCTCCCGCCAGGGCCCATGGGCGTCGGCGGCTTTCCATCGGACCCGGGCCCCGACGGCCTGCGGATTGCCCGGAGGACCCGCCAAGCGCACGCGGATGCCCGGCATCGCCCGGAGGTTGTGCCAGAGGGTGGTCTCGGCCCCGTTCTGGGCGACCGCCAGATCCACCCGGCCATCGAGGTCGTAGTCGCCGGCCGCGACGCCCCGGCCGTCGCCCGGGACATCCACCCCGCAGGTTTCCTCCGCCACGAAGCCCCCCCGGCCGTCGCCCCGCAGCCAGAGACCACGCCCCGAGTCGAGGCGCTCGGCGAACGGATGGGACGTGGACAAGTTCTGCGAGAGGAAGAGGTCCTCGTGCCCGTCGCCGTCGAGGTCGGCCACGGACAGCGACGACACCGGAGCGCGCTGGGCCACCGCCGGCAAGGGCTTGGCCACCAGACGGTCGCCCCGGTTGAGCAGCAGAACGGAGTCGAGGGTGTCGACCGAGACCGATCGGGCTCCGGCAAGCGCCTCCCCCAGGAGCGACGGCAGCGTGGCCTTGGAGAAGGCCGCCAGGGAGTCGACCCGTTCCCGGATCGCCGGGAAGAGCGCCGCCCAGAGGCCCATCTCGCGCTCCGGCCGGTCGGCACGTGCCACGGGATCGAACCAGCTCTCGGCCAGGTCGAATCCCTGGCCGGAGCCGAAGTCCCCGTACCACAGCCGGCGGGGTGCCTCCGCCGAGGCCTTCCAGCGGGTGTTGCGTCCCCAGTTGCCCAAGACCAGGTCCATGCGGCCATCCTCGTCGAAATCGCCGGCCGCCACGGCATTCCAGAGCCCGGACAAGGTGCCCGGCACGCCCTCGACGGGCAGGTTCCACTCGACCAACCGGCCCGCCTCGTTGCGGAAGAACCGGGGCGGTGCCCACTCGCGCGCCACGACCAGGTCCGGGCGGGCGTCACCGTCGAGGTCGGTGAACACGGCCCCGGTGACCAGCCCGAGGGCCTCCCAGCGGATCATCGGGGCAAGCCGTCCACCCTGGTTGCGCAGGAGCAGCGAGGCGGCCGGCTCAGGATACCGGCCCGGGACCGAACGCCCACCGACGAAGACCTCCAGCGATCCGTCGCCATCGACATCCGCCGCGGCCAACGGTCCGACCGCGAAGGCCGAGCCCACGAGGATCTCCCCGCTGCGCCCGCCGACCGGGTCGTACATCCGCAATGCGCCGCCGTTGGTCAGGCCATCCTCGTAGTTCGAGACCCCCGCCAGCAGGATGCCTTGGATCTGCAGGAGGGAACTCAGGTCTCGGCTGGTGGGGCGATGGAAGGGCGGGGTCTCGCGGGCCTCGAAGCCGCCGTTCGTGCCCTGGACACGGATGCCAGGTCGCCCACCACGTCCCGCGCCGATCACCAAGTCGGGCCGGCCGTCGCCATTGAGATCGGTCCAGCCCAGGCTGGGCCCCGTCTGCGACAAGCGGTGCGGCAAGGCGGGCTGGCGGCCGAAGTCGTCGAAGGGCTCGTCCTCGTGGCGATGGGCCAGGCTGGCGGTCCGGTCCTCGAACCACCGGACGGGCTGGGGCGTCGTCGGCGATGATCCCGGGACGGCCACGGCGGCATCCTCCCACAGCTCGATCACCGAATTGGCCGGAAGATCGGCCCACCGCGCGACCCGACCCGAGGGCCAGCGTACCCGGACCGCCACCGCGGCCGCGGCACCCGTGGCGAAGCTCCGCACCGGATCGTCGCCCCCCAGGTAGCGACCGCCGGCGAAGATCTCCTGGGTCTGGTCGGGCAGGCCGGCCGCCGTCACGGTCACCGACGCGCCGATGCCGCGCGGGTTGGGGGCCAGGCCGTGCAGGCGGACGAGCACGCGGCCGGCCGAGGCGTGGTTGCGGTGGAAGGCCGGGGCATCCATCAGGTCGTTCATCACGACGTCGAGGTCGCCGTCGCCGTCGAGGTCGGCGAGGGCCGCGCCCTGTGAGATGGAGTCGAGGGTGAACCCCCAGGCGGCCGAAACGTCCTCGAAGGAGGCGTCACCCCGGTTGCGGAAGGCCACGTTGGGCGTGGCCAGTCGCGGAAATGATCGCACCAACGCCGCGATCTCGGCGGGCGTCTTGAGCGCACCGCGCCGCTGGGCCTCGGCGATGCGGCGGGCCCCGTCGCCATCCTGGAAATCGCGCCACTGGCCGTTGGGAACCAGCAGGTCCTCGAACCCGTCGAGGTCGACATCCAACACCAGCGGTCCCCAGGACCACTCGCTGGCCTCGACACCGGCCTGCCAGGCGACCTCGGCCCAGGTGCCATCCCCTCGGCCGAGCTGGAGCACGTTGCGCTGGACCTGCGCCCGGTCGGTCGCCCGGCCCGGCATCCGGAGGGTTGGAGCCATCCCGGCGGTCTGGGTATGCCGCCAGGCGCGGTTGCGGCTGAACATGTCCACGGCGAAGAGGTCCACGTGGCCGTTCCGGTCGAAATCCCCGAAATCGACCCCCATCGAGAAGGTGGGATTGCTGCGGAGCGCCGCCGGGGACAATTCCCGGAAGCGGACGACGCGGTCGGGCCCCGTGTCGTTGATCCAGATGCGGTCCGGCGTGTGCAGGTCGTTGCAGACGTAGAGGTCGGGCCGCCCGTCGCCCGTGAGGTCCTGGAAGCGCGCCGCCAGGCCCCAGTCGCGGGGTGGCGCCGTCAAGCCCTTGCCCGAGGCGTCGCGGAAGGCCCCCGCGGTCCACGGCACGGCCGCGAACCGGCCCCGGCCGTCATTGATCCAGAGCACGTCGGCCTCACCCATCTCGACGACCTCCCCGGTCGGCCGGATCTCGAAGCGGTTGGTGAGGTCGGGAGCGGTCACCGCTCGGCCGTTGACCGCCACCACGACGGTGGCGTCGTCGGTCTGGCGCAACTGGTAACGGGTGTTCGGCTGGTCGAGGATGGTGGTCGGACGGAAGTTCGCCACGTAGAGGTCGAGGTCGCCGTCGCCATCCACGTCGGCCAGGGCCAGGGACGTCGCGCCGGAACGGGACCGAAGGCCCGCCTCGTCGGTGGCCTCGAGGAATCGGCCGGACCCGTCGTTCCGCCACAGCCGGGTGCCGCCCCCGAGCTGGTTGACCAGCAGGTCGGGATCGCCGTCGCCGTCGACGTCGGCGAAGGCCGCGCCGGTCGAGTCGTTGGAGGCCGAGGACAGGTTGAGCCACGACACCCCGGGCAGGGCCCGATCGGTCACGTTGGTGAAACGCCAGTCGCCCAGGTTGCGGTAGAGGGCATTCGGCGAATCGAGCCCGCAAAGGAACACGTCGACCCGGCCGTCGCCATCGACATCGGCCAGGGCCACCCCGGAGCCCGAGGCCAGGTTGCGGTTGGTCACGGCACGGGCCTCGGAGAGCCGGTTGGTGAAGTCGATGCCCAGCGAGGCCGCCGGTACCCGGGTAAACCCCGGGACGTGCGCCGCAGGGCGGGGCAGCGGGGTGATCCGACGCAGACCCGGCGGAGCGGCCGGGGTCCAGTCGGCCCCGGCCGAGGGGCCTTCAGCGGCGAGCGCGAGGGAACCGGTGGCCAGCAAACCGCCCACCCCCGGCAGGCCAAGGAACATCAACAGCATCCGCAAGGTCGCGGAGACGACGATCCGGGCCAAGGCGGGTGTCCATCGGAGCGTCATGGCGTCGGGCTCCCCGGAGACGTGACGGTGATCTCCACCGTGCCGGCCGCCACGGGCACGCGGCGCACGGTGCCGCCCGGCCATCGCACCTCGACCTCGCCGGCGGCACGGTCCGAGGCGAGCACGGTCACGGGGCTGTCGACGCTGCAGTACCCGCCCCCCAGGCGGACCTCACGGCGAGGCCCTGCGGTTCCGCGGGAGATCCACCGCAGTGAGGCCCCGATGCCCGTCGGATTGCCGGCGGGGCCGGCGAGGCGGACCCGCAGCCCGGGCCGGGCGGACCGGTTGCCGAAGAGCAGGGTCGGCCCGCTGTTCTGCCCGAGGGCCAGGTCGGCGCGACCGTCGGCGTCGAAGTCGGCGACCGCCACGCCTCGCTGCTCGCCCCAGGCCACGATGCCCGAGCGCTCCTCGGCCCGGAATTCGCCGCGACCCGACCCGAGCAAGAGCAACCCGCGCCCACCGTCGTAGCGGGCGTCGTCGGGATGGACGCCGAAATGGTTCTGCGACAGGAACACATCCTCGGCGCCATCCCCGTCGAAGTCGGCGACGGCCAACCCGTAGGCCGGGGCCACCTGCGCCCGGACCGGGAAGGGCCGCCATTCGAAATGATCCCCGCGGTGGAGCAACACCCCGGCATCGAGGTTGAGGGCCGACACCATTGGCAGGGCGTCCAGCGCCGGACCGAAGAGGTCGGCCATGGCCGCCTTGCCGAAGGCAGCCGCATCTGGAAACCGACGCGCCGCTTCGGGCACCAACCCCGCCAAGGCCGGACGCCGGCGCACCGGCCAGTCGCGCCCCTCGGGGCCGACATAGCTCTCGAGAACGTCCCACATCCCGTCGCCCAAGAGATCGCCGTGGCGGATGCGCAGCGGCCGCCAGCGGGCGTCGGCCCCGAGGAAGTGGTTGCGCCCCCAGTTCCCGGCGGCCAGGTCCATGCGGCCGTCGCCGTCGAAGTCGCCGGCCGTCAGTCCCAGCCAGAGACCGGTCCATTGCGACAGCCGATCGACACCCGCCGGCAGCCCCCGGCCACGGAGCGGTGGGTCCCAGGGTTCCAGCCGGCCCGACCGGTTGCGGAAGAGCCGGATCGGGCCCCACGCCGTGGAAACCGCGAGGTCGGGGCGCGCGTCGTCATCGAGGTCGGTGAACACCGCGCCCTGCACCAGGCCCAGCGCCTCGAGGCGGCCGTCGACGCCCAGGCGGCCGCCGCGGTTGCGCACCAGGAATGAGGTCGCCGGCTCGGGGTACCGGCCGGGCACCTCGCGGACTCCGACGAAGATCTCGAGTTCGCCGTCGCCGTCGACATCGGCCGCGGCCATGGACCCGACCGGGCAGGCCCGTCCGCTCAAGACCTCCCCGCTGGCGCCGCTGGCCGGGTCCACAATCCGAAGGGCGCCGCCGTTGGTGGCACCGTCCTCGGCATTGCTGATGCCCGCGAGGATCATCCCCCGCAGCACCAGCACGGTGGAGAGGTCCCGCGCGGCGGGCTTGAGCAGCGCCGGCACGGCCAGCGCCGCGAAGCCCCCGCGGGCGTCGTTGGTGAAGACCCCCAGGGTGCCGCCCTGGCCCGCCGACACCAGCAGGTCGTCGCGGCCGTCCCCGTTGACATCGGCCCAGCTCACACCCGGGCCGGATTGGGCAAGGTCGAAAGGCTTGAGCGGCTGTCGGGCGAACTCGTCGAACGGCGTGTCGATGTGGACGTGGGCCAGGCGGTTCGGAAGCGCCTCGAACAGGGGCGGCGGGGTCGCGACCGCCGCAGGGGAAGCCGCCACGACCGACTCCTCCCGACGGATCTCCACCACACCGGGGCCCACGCCGGTCCGGCGGGTCACCTGGCCGTCCCGCCAGGTCACCAGCACCTCGGCCGTCGCGGCAGACCCGAGGGCGAAGCAGCGGATGGCATCGTCGCCGGAGAGGTACCGGCCGCCCGACATCATCTCTTGGGTCTGCACAGGCAATCCGGGGGCGGTCACACGGATCCGCGCCCCGATGCCCCGGGAGTTGCCCGCCGGGCCGCGCAGACGCACCGCCAGGCGGGCGGCCGTCCCCCGGTTCCGGTACACCTTGGCCGGGCCGTTCAGCGTGTTGAGCACCAGGTCCAGGTCGCCGTCGCCATCGAGGTCGCCGGCGGCCATGCCATGCTCCACGCCGGGCGCGTCGAAGCCCCAGGCGGCGGTGACGTCCTCGAAGGTCAGGTCGCCCCGGTTGCGGAAGGCGGCGTTGGGCGTGTCGAGGCGGGCGAACATCCGGCGCATCTCGAGCATCTCGCGCTGGCCCATCGCCCGGCCCGCCTTCAGGGCCTCGGCCCGGGCCGCCACATCGACGTCCATCATGTCCATCTCGTGGCCGTTGGAGACCAGCAGGTCCTCGTAGCCGTCGAGGTCCACGTCGAGGAAGACGGGGGTCCACGACCATTCGCTGGCGCTGAGGCCCGCCAGTCGGCCGATCTCGGCGAAGGTGCCATCGCCCCGCCCGAGGAAGAGCGTGTTGTGGGAGAACTGCGGACGGTCGTCCCAGGTGCCCGGCTGGTAGAACCCCGGCGGCAGGCCATCCATCTGGAAGTTCCGGCGTCGGTGGTCGCGGCTGAGCATGTCCAGCACCAGGAAGTCGTCCACGCCGTCGCGGTCGATGTCTGCGGCGTCGACGCCCATCGAGAACGCGCTGGTGTGGCGCAGGGCGTGGGCCGGCGCGGCCCGGAACCGCAGCGGTCCGCCCGGGGGCGTGTCGTTGATCCAGAAGCGGTCCTCGGAGTGGAAATCATTGCAGACGTACAGGTCGGGACGGCCGTCCCCGGTGAGGTCGCGGAAGAGCACGCTCAGGCCCCAGTCCTGCGGGGCCGAATCGATCGGACGCCCGGACGCGGCCAGGAAGGCGCCGCCGGTCCACGACACCTCCGTGAACCCGCCCTTGCCATCGTTGAGATAGAGGACGTCGACCTCCCCGTTCTCGCGCGGTCCGGCCGGGGTCATGGTGAAGCGGCCGACCAGGTCGGGCTCGTCGGTGGATCGGCCGTTGTAGGCCACGACGCGCTGCCGGCCGTTCTCCTCGAGGATCGAGTACTTGGCCTTGGGATCGTCGCGCACGGTGGCCGTGCGGTAGTTGGCCACGTACAGGTCGAGGTCGCCATCCCCGTCGGCATCGGCCAGCGACAGGCTCGAGCCCGCCCGGCGCAGGTTGAGCACCGCCCCGGCCGTGAACCGGCCGGCCCCGTCGCCCAGGAAGAGGCGGGTCCCCTGCCCCAGGGTGTTGAGCAGCAGGTCCAGGTCGCCGTCGCCGTCGACATCGGCCAGCACCGAGCCCGTGCCCTCGAGGCCCGACAACACCCCCTCGCCGAAGGCCTTCCCGGTGATGCGGTCGAAGGTCCAGTTGCCGAGGTTCCGGTAGAGGGCGCTGCCGCCCGAGTAGGCGGCCAGGAAGACATCCGGTCGACCGTCGCCATCCACGTCGCCCAAGGCCACCCCGGAGCCGTTGAGCGGGATCTGGTTGGTCAGGTAGCGGGAATCGGGGACGCGATTGGTGAAGGCGATGCCGGCGGCACGCGCCTCGAGCAGTTCGAAGCCGACCGGCACATCGGCCCCGAGTCCCCAGGACCGGGCGCCCAGCATGATCCCCAGCAGCAGGATCCGATTGGAACCAAGGGATGCCACGGGCCGAGGGTGTTCCGTCCGTCCGGGCGATTCCAGCCGAGAAGTCCGGCGGGGACCCGGCTCAGCGGGTCAGTTGCTTTTCGAGGTAGCCGACATCCTGCCGGACCTTGGCCTCGACCTCCATGCGGTCGCGCACCTGGCGGCAGGCGTGGAGCACCGTGCCGTGGTCGCGCCCGCCGAAGGATTCGCCGATGGCGCTGAGCGAGTGCTCGGTGAGCTGGCGGGCCAGGTACATGGCGATCTGGCGCGGGAAGGCGATGTTCTCCGGACGCCGCTTGCTGGTCATGTCGGCCAGGCGGATGTCGAAGTAGTCGGCAACCCGCTTCTGGATCTCGCCGACCGAGATCGCCACCTTGCCCTCCTCCTGGAGGATCTCGCGCAGCAGCGTCTCGACCGTCTCGAGGTCGAGGGACTTGCCGGAGATCTGGGCGTAGGCCGCCACCCGCACCAGCGCGCCCTCCAGGCGGCGGATGTTGGTCCGGATGCGGTTGGCAAGGAAGAGAATGATCTCCTCGGGCAGGTTGACCCCGAGCGCGGCCGCCTTCTTCTTGAGGATGGCCAGGCGGGTCTCGACGTCCGGGGCCTTGAGGTCGGCCGTCATGCCCCACTCGAAGCGGGAAATGAGCCGTTGCTCCAACCCCTGGATCTCATTGGCCGGCCGATCGCAGGTCAGGACGATCTGCTTGTGGGCATCATGCAGGGCATTGAAGGTGTGGAAGAACTCCTCCTGGATGCGCTCCTTGCCCTGCAGGAACTGGATGTCATCGATGAGCAGCACGTCCAGTTCGCGGTGCTTCTTGCGGAACTTGGTCAACTGGCTGTTCTGGAGCGCCTCGATGAATTCGTTGGTGAAGCGCTCGCATGACAGATAGCCGATGCGGGCGTTCTTCTTGTGGGCCAGCACATGGTGCCCGATCGCCTGCAGCAGGTGGGTCTTGCCGAGGCCCACGCCGCCGAAGAGGAACAACGGGTTGTAGGTGTGGCCGGGCTTCTGGGCCACGCCCATGCATGCGGCGTGGGCGTGGTGGTTGTTGGACCCGACCACGAAGGTGTCGAAAGTGTTGTTCGGATTGAAGAGCCCCTCGTGCCTCCGGGGCGCCTCGGCGGAGGGCGAGGCGTTGGCGGCACGATTTCCACCCGACCGATCCGATCCCCGTTCAGCCGACCGGGACTGGGTGGCCGGGAGGGCCTCGGGCACCGATGCCCGATCCGACGAGGCGGCGGCGGACGATGGAACCGGGTCCGCGGCCCGGACGGCGAAGCCGACCTGGATGGGCCGGATGGCCACCCGGCTGACCACCGACCTCAGCACGTCGAGGTAGTTGTCCTTCAACCACACCTCACAGAATTCGTCGGCAACCTCGAGGGTGAGCACGTCGCCCTCCAGGCACCGGGCGGTCACCGGAGCGAACCAGAGGTTGTACAACTCCGTCTTGAGCATCCCACGGAGGGTCTGCTGCGCTGCTTGCCACACGGCTTGAGGTTGGTCGGACATGGATTGTTGGAAAGGGGCTCGAATCGGCTCGGATCGCGTCTTATTCACCGTCCCCCGTCACCGGGCGAACGCAGGGTGCTGGGTCGGGATGCCCGACGGAAGCCTGATGTATGCGCCCGGGTGGCCTTCCGAGGCCTCGACACCGTCGTGGACCTGTGAAAATGACCGTAAATGCGGGCATTTCCGGGTTTTGGAGCGGTTGTTCGGCATCGGATCGGGATGTTGTCGGCTTTGCGGTCCGCCATGGTTTGAGCCGTGGCGGGCGAGGCTTCTATGGCAAAGCACCGAGTACCGCTAGAACAAGTTTTCGGCCGTTGTTCGCAAGTTGTTCACACGGCTGCCCTGACGATGGAAATCCGGCGGAATTGGCAAGCAAAACCGCCGGATTGGTCACCGATCGCTTACTTCTTGGCCGGGGCGGCCTTCTTGGCGGGAGCCGCCTTCTTGGCCGGGGCGGCCTTCTTCGCGGGAGCCGCCTTCTTGACCGGGGCGGCCTTCTTGGCGGGGGCCGCCTTCTTGGCCGGGGCGGCCTTCTTCGCGGGGGCGGCCTTCTTAGCAGGGGCCTTGGCTGCGGCAAGGGCACAGGCGCGGGACTGGCTGTTGGATGGGGTGGGTTTCACTCTGAGTTGTTGTTTTGTTTGTGTTGTTAGGTCCAACGCATCGGCACGGACCCGACCCCGCGGACGGAACCGGGACAGGCCGATGCATTGAAAGTCGAAGGTCGGTGGGAGGAAATTCCGCGGTTTCCCCGCGTGACGGCACCCCGCTCCTGCTCCGGGAGTCCGGGAGATCTGTGGGTGCGGTTCATGGTGGTTCCGACCGGGGAATTTCGTTTCAAATAATCCCGATCTCCCACCCTTGACAACCCGATTCCTTCGAGACGCATGGAAATCTTCCCGAAGCGTCCGACCGGTGACATGGTCCACGGACGGTGCGCGAACGTTGGCAGAAATTCACGGAGGAGGCCGAAACCTACCTGCTGGCGGTGATCCTCGAGGACCTGCCGGGACGCAAGGCGTCGATGATCCGGTGGGTGCTGGCCATGCTCTCGCACGTCTTCGCCGGCATCGTGAAGCTGCGACGCCTGCTCTACAGCCTGCGCATCCTGCGCGACGCGACCCTCGGCGTGCAGGTGATCGCGGTGGGCAACCTCACGGTGGGCGGCACCGGCAAGACGCCGGTGGTGGAGAAGTTCGCCCGGGCGCTGCAGGACGCCGGCCGGAAGGTCGCGATCCTCTCGCGGGGCTACCGCTCGAAGCCCAGGCCGGTGTCCGAGCGGCTGCTGGACAAGCTCCTGCTGCGCGAGGACACCACGCCCCCGAGGGTCGTCTCCGACGGCCAATCCCTGCTGCTGGACTCGGAGACGGCGGGCGACGAACCCTACATGCTGGCCTCCAACCTCCGGGACGTGGTCGTGCTCGTCGACAAGGACCGGGTGAAGGCCGGCCGCTACGCGGTGGAGCAGTTCGGCTGCGACACCCTGCTGCTCGATGACGGCTTCCAGTACTGGAGGCTGGCGGGCCGGCGCACCGACGTCGTGCTCATCGACTGCCAGCAACCCTTCGGCAACGAGCACCTGCTGCCGCGCGGCACCCTGCGCGAACCGCCCTCCCACCTGGCACGGGCGAGCGTCATCTTCCTGACCAAGAGCAACGGCAGGACCGATGCCCTGCGCGAGCGGATCGCCCGGCTCAATCCCACGGCAGGAATCATCGAGTGCGTGCACCACCCGCTCTACTTCGAGGACGTCTTCACGGGCGAGCGGCGCGGGCTCGACCTGCTCCAGGGACGACGCGTGGCGAGCCTCAGCGGCATCGCACAACCCGAGAGCTTCGAGTCGAAGCTCACCGAGCTCGGTGCCGAGATCGTCCTGGCGCGACGCTACGCCGACCACCACCGCTTCACGCAGCAGGAGGTGCTCGATGCGGTCAACCGCGGCAAGAAACGGCGGGCCGACATGCTTGTGACCACCCAGAAGGACGCGGTGCGCTTCCCCAAGCTCGATCGGCGCGACCTGCCCATCTACTTCATGCGGGTGGAGATCAAGATCATCGCCGGGGCCCAGGGCTTCGACGATGCGGTGAGCCGGATCTGCTTCCGGTAGCCTACGGGAGGCCCCGATGGGAAACCCACAACCGGCGGCGGATCGACGGTCGATCGGGCGTCCGCCGGCCGCTCAACGGCGGAAGACGCTCGAGACCTGGAGTGGCACCGAGGCGGGCATGAAGCCGAATTCCAAGGCACCGCCAGGGACCTCCACCGACACCTCCTGGTCCGCCTCGTTGACCGAGACCCTCAGGAACGATCCCGATCGGCGCACCCTCAGGCGGTTCCAGCCGTCGCTGCGGACCGACGCGCATTCCGGCAATCGGTGGATCGCACCGCCCACCCTGGCGCGGAAGACCACCGGAGGCACGCGGTCGGCCGTCTTGGCTTCCCAGCGCCAGTCGAAGACCAGCTCATCGCGCCGGAGACGGGACTCCGACCAGAGCACCGAGTCCTCACCCCCGGCACCGGCACCGCTGCGGAGGGTCCAGTCGGCGGCCTTCCAGGCATCCCCCCGCGCCGGAACCTTCCAGCCCCGGAGAGTCCGTCCATCGTAGAGACTCTTCCAGGGCTGGGCCTCGGGCGCGGACTCCGCGGCCGGGACCCGGGTCGAGGGCAACTCCAGCAGACGCAGGTTGCGCCAGTCGACGATGCCGCCCTCCGACTCGAGCGCGATGTACCCACGCCGCCAGTTGCAGGCCGTGCCGCCGGAGACCTCGGCCCCGTTGACCGAGAGCCGGATGACGCCGTTGGTGGCGACAATCCGGTAGTGGTTCCATTCCGGCGCTCCAAGGCTGCGGGACTCCCGCGGGAAGCTGCGGTCGCCCCGGTTGGGCGCGAAGGGCTTCATCGTCGAGCCGTGGATCGGGAAGATGTCGCCATGGGTCGTGAACCAGTCGGACTTGCCGTACCCGTGGTCGAGCACCTGGACCTCGATGGCGCGCAGGAAGGGCTGGCCGAGGGCGGGCATGGGGCCCGACCAGATGAACACCCCGGCGTTGCCCCCGGGCTTCAGGTGACGCCATTCCAGCTCAAGGATGAAGTTCTCATACTGGCGCTGCGTGCGCAGGGCGCCGGTGGGGATCCCGTCGCAATGGATCATGCCGTCCCGGACGGTGAAGGTCTCGGGGGCGCAGTTGACATTGACCCATCCCCGCAGATCACGGCCATTGAAGAGGGGCCTGAATCCGGACTCGGCAGAATGGGCGGCCATCGCGCCACAGAGGAACCAGATGGCCAGGGCTGCGGACCGGAGCCGCCGGATGGTGCGCGGGGGAATCATGGCGCCGACGCTGCCGCCAAACGCCGGGGGTTGGAAGCCCGGAACGACGGGCCGATCGGCGGCCTATTTCGGCCGGCGTTCACCGTCCCTTCCAGCGCTGGTCCCGGGCCTTCAGGCGATCCGGCGAGGGCTTGTCGGCTGCCGACAGCGTCAGGTTGGTCCCCGGCGTCCACGGGACTTCCCGGAAGTCGACGAACAGGGTGCGCGGGATCATCTCCACGACATGGCCGAAGGCTCCCAGGGCCACCGTGCCGGGCAGTTGGGTGGTGTCGATGAAGTACACCGGGCCGAAGGGCGTGGTGTTGGTGTCCGGGCGGCTGTAGACGTAGGTGATCGGCCCGTTGGTGACCCGGGGTGCGTCCTCGCCTGGGAACCGGATGGACACCGGCCCCCCGGCCAGCAGGCGCGGATGGTCGATGCGCAGGACCGGCGTGCCGTCGGGCTGCTTGTCGAAGGTGAGGTGCCAGGCGCCGTTGCGCACCCGGTAGGCCTCGCAGCCGCCGTACACGGTGACGTAGAGGAACAGGGTCGCGATGAAGATGCCGAAGAACTTCTTCAGCGCCCGCTCGGCCTCGGGAGAGGGGTCGTGGTTCACGATTGTTCGGTCGCGCGGGATCGTTGGCCACCCGTCGTTCAGGCGTTGTAGGTGCTCGAGCTAACGCTGCCGCCGCGGCCCGTCCAGTTGGTGTGGAAAAACTGCCCGCGGGGCCGGTCCACGCGCTCATAGGTGTGGGCTCCGAAGTAGTCGCGCTGCGCCTGCAGCAGGTTGGCCGGGAGCGTCGCCGACCGGTACTGGTCGTAGAAGGCAAGCGCCGTGCCGAATGCCGGCACGGGGATGCCCTTCTTGGCCGCTGAGGCCACGACGTTCCGCCACCCCTTCTGGCAGCGCTTGATCTCGGCGCGGAAGTAGTCGTCGAGGAGCAGGTTGGCCAGTTTCGGGTTCTTGTCGTAGGCCTCCTTGATCTTGCCCAGGAAGCGCGAACGGATGATGCACCCGCCCCGCCACATCAGGGCGATCCCGCCGTAGTTGAGCTTCCACCCATACTCGGCCGCGGCCGCGCGCATCAGCATGTAGCCCTGCGCGTAGCTGACGATCTTGGAGGCGTACAGGGCGTCCTTGATGTCGGCGATG
>JBIKMQ010000294.1:0-4168 GCA_044359215.1 Candidatus Chromulinivoraceae bacterium | reverse complement strand
AGGAACCTCCGGTTGCTCCTTGATCACGGGGGCACCGCTTGTTTAATCGACCCCTGTCGACGGCCCGGATTCCCCCGTGGAAACCAGGGCCTCGCCCCCGCGGCGATCCGTGCAACCCCAAACGAATCCCATCTCCGAACCCTCGTCGAGGGCTCCATGCCCCGGCGCTCTTTCGGCCTCCCGCACACCGTCCTCGCGACGGCCCGCATCGCTCTCGTCCGGACCCGGTTGGAGGACCCGGTTCCGGATGAATCCCCAAGAGTCCATCCTCGATCCAACCAGCACCGCCCCCATCCCTGACCCATGAGCATCCCCAACTCCCCGCTGCTGCCCGGCTCCAAACTCGAGCAGGCGGCCAAGAGCCGTTCCACCTTCAGCATCGCCGCCTTCATCTTCAGCGCGCACGTGGCCGTGTTCCTCGTGGTGCTGCTCAACGGCTGCAACAAGGAAAGCTCGACGACGACCTCCTCCGAGCCGGCAGCACCCTCCAACCAGACGGATCTTGCCGTGCAACCGCTGGCCCCGCCGCCCGGCACGACCGATCCGGCCGTGGTGCCGGGAGCGGAAACCCTGCCCACGAATCCGCCGGCCGCCGGCCCCGGGGGCGTGGTGGCCTTCCCGGGCACCCCGTCCAATGTCGCCACCTCGACCCCGCCCCCGGTTCCCGACCTCGGTGCCGGCCTGACGACCGGCGCCGGTCCGGCCGAGACGCTGCCGCAGGCCGCGGGTTCCACGACCTCGGAGTACAAGGTGAAGAGCGGGGACATCGCCTACAACATCGCCAAGGCCAACGGCGTCTCGCTCAAGGCCCTGAAGGACGCCAACCCGAACATCGACCTCGGCAAGCTGAAGGTCGGCCAGGTCCTGCAGGTACCCGCCGGCGGAGCCGCGAAGGAGACCGCCGCGAAGGCCACGCCCAAGAATTCCGGGGCTGCGGACCTCGCAGGCGAAGGTTCCGGCACCGCCTCCGGGTCCACCTACACCGTCAAGGGTGGTGACACGCTCGGGCGGATCGCCAAGAAACAGGGCATCTCCGTCAAGGCCCTCCGCGCCGCCAACAACCTGAGCGGCGACAAGATCAACGTGGGGCAGAAACTCAAGATCCCCGCCAAGGGAGGCCCCGAGACGTCCGCGCCCGCGGTCAAGGCCCCGGCGGACCCCATCCCCGCCGCCCCGGCCCCCTTGGCACCGCCCGCCGGGACCGGCCGCTGACCGGCCACACCGGAGACCTCCGACCACGCCATCCCACCCGATGCGCACCACCTCGATCCTGCTGCTCCTGACGGTCAGCCTGCTGCTGGCCCTGGGCTTCACCATGCTGGCCAGCGCCGTGATGCTGGAGTCGAGGTTCTCCAACCTCATCACCATGCAGGGGGTGGCGATCGTCGCCGGTGCCACCCTGATGTGCCTGCTGTGGCGCAGCGACTACCGGCTTTGGATCCGCACCCAATGGTGGTGGTACGGGCTGGCGCTTGTGCTGCTGGTCCTGGTGTTGTCGCCCCTCGGGACCTACCGCAACGGCGCCCAGCGCTGGGTCTTCGGGACCCAGCCCGGGGAATTCGCCAAGCTGCCGCTCCTGCTGACCCTCGCAGCCTGGGGTGCCCGATTCGGGCCGCGCATGCGTTTCGGGGGCAATTTCCAGACGTTCCTGTGGGGCCTGGCACTGCCCGGACTGGTCGTCCTGCCGTTGCTGGGTCTGCTCTACAAGCAGCCCGACCGCGGGACGATGATCCTCTTCGGCATGGTCACGCTGGTGGTCCTGCTCCTCGGGGGGATGCGCAAACGCTTCGCGGTCATGCCCCTGCTGGCAGGTGTCGGCCTGGGGGTGCACTTCTACCGGTCCAGCGAGATGGTGCGCAAACGGATGGATGCGTTCCTGCACCCCGAAATGGATCCGCAGGGCACCGGCTCGCAGGCGCTGAAGTCGCTGGCGGCGCTGAGGGAGGGTGGTCTCGAGGGCGTCGGGTTGGGCTCGGGGGTCATCAAGCTGACCATCCCGGAGCAGCACACCGACTTCATCCTGCCGGTGATCGGCGAGGAACTGGGGTTGTTCTTCACCCTCGGGATCCTCGTCGCCTTCGCCGTGATCCTCCTGTGTGCCGTCCGCATCGCCTCCCGGGCCGCCGACGTCGAGGGGCGCCTCCTGGCCGGCGGCATCGGCTTCCTGATCGCCTGCCAGGCGATGATCAACATCGCGGTGGTGACCAACTCGATGATCAACAAGGGAATGCCCCTGCCCTTCGTGAGCCGGGGCGGATCGAGCGCGGTGACGATGCTGGCCCTGGTGGGGCTGCTCCTGTCGATCGCCCGACGCGCCCCCGAGACGGCGGAATCTGCGCCGGAACGTCGGACCAACCCCTTCCAGTCCCCGGACCTCGAATCCCTCCCCGCCCAATGAACCGACCCAGCGGCACCCCACTCCATGTCGCCATCGCCTGCGGCGGGACCGGCGGCCACCTGTTCCCGGGGCTGGCGGTCGGCCGGGAGCTGACGGCCAGGGGGGCCCAGGTCACGCTGCTGGTCTCGCCGAAGGAGGTCGACCAGGCAGCCGTGCATGGCATCGACCTGCGCACGGCGACGCTGCCGGCCGTTGGCCTGCAGGGGGGCAACGTGGGGTCCTTCCTCATCGGGTTCGTCCGGGCCTGGAGGTCGGCCCGCCGGTGCTTCACCGACCGGTCCATCGGTCCAAGGCCGCCGGAGGCCGTGCTCGGGATGGGTGGCTTCACCGCCGCGCCGCCGATGCTGGCCGGCAGACAGCTCGGGGCCGCGATCTTCCTGCACGAATCCAACACGGTCCCTGGACGCGCCAACCGCCTGCTGGCCCGGTGGGTCCGGGAGGCCTTCAGCGGATTCACGGAGACCGGCTCCCGCTGGAGCGCCGCACGCACGACCTGCACGGGCACCCCGGTCCGTGGGGAGATCGCGCGGTTGCGGCACCATCGCGATGCGCGGTCGGCCCGGCTCGCCCTCGGCCTCGACCCGGACCGCCCGGTGCTGCTGGTCACCGGCGGCAGCCAGGGTGCCCGCGGACTCAACCAGGCGGTCTGCGCGGCCTTGCCGGGCCTGGCCGCCGCCTCGCCCGGCCTCCAGTTCATCCACCTCTCGGGCGTGCCCGACCTCGAGGCCGTCCGGGCCGCGCACGGGCCGCTCGGGACGCGCTCGATCGTCCGCCCGTTCCTCCGGGAGATGCACCTCGCGCTGGAGGCGGCCGACGCGGCCGTCAGCCGGGCCGGGGCGTCGTCGTTGGCGGAACTGGCGGCCGTCGGGCTGCCCTCGGTGCTGATCCCGCTGCCGACGGCGCAGGACGACCACCAGCGCCACAACGCCTCGGCCTTCGAGCGGTCCGGGGCCGCCACGCGACTGGAGCAGGCGGGGCTCGATCCGGACCACCTCCGGTCGGCCATCCTCCGGCTCGTCCATGACGAGGGCACGCGCGCGCAGATGAGCCGGGCCCTGGCGGAATGGGACCGTCCGGAGGCCGCAGCGACGATCGCCGAGTGCATCCTCTCGCACCTGAGGCAGCCGTTCACCCAGGCGGTCCGGGGCATTTCCGGTCCGGGGAGGCTGCCCGTCGCGGGCCGTTGGATCCCGTTCAAGGAGGCCGCATGAAGCACCCGTTGAGGCTCAGCCCCGAACCCGTCGACGCCACGATCGAGTCGGCCGCCGCCCACGCCGAGGACATCTCAAACGCCTTCCGGGACCTCCAGATCGTCCTGCCCGCCGGCACCGTGGTGCGCCGTGACGAACCCCTGGCGCGGCGCACGACCCTGCGGGTCGGCGGCCCGGCCGACCTCTATGTGGAGCCCGGGTCGGAAAACGCCCTGGCGAGCACGCTGGAGATCGCCCACCTGCGCGGGCTGCCGGTGTTCCTGCTTGGCCGCGGCTCCAACCTGCTGGTGCGAGACGGGGGCATCCGGGGCCTCGTGGTCTCGCTGGCGCACCCGCAGTTCTCCCGGGTGGAGATCTCCGACGGGCAAATCACCGCCGGGGCCGGCGCGAGGCTCAAGGCCATCGCCCACGAGGCGCGCCGCGCCGGCATCGGCGGGCTCGAATTCTTCGAGGGGATCCCGGGCTCGCTCGGCGGGGCGCTGCGGATGAACGCAGGGGCGATGGGCTCCTGGACCTTCGACGCGGTGGATCGTCTGCGCTGCATGAGCCGCTCGGGCGG
>JBIKMQ010000293.1:0-4172 GCA_044359215.1 Candidatus Chromulinivoraceae bacterium | reverse complement strand
CCCCTGATGCGACCAGATCGCCTCCGGCACATCGACGACCACGTAGCCACCGCCCTCCCACGGCGTGAACAGGCTGACCTTGGTGTCGCGTTGCGGGTCGATCGCGCCCTCGAAGAATCCCAGGCGCGGATGGCGGCCGCCGGGATAGGGCAGGACACGGATCGGCCCGGCGTGCTCTGGAGATCCCGATGGCACCTCCTCGGGCGCACCCCATCGCCTCAGGGCCTCCGCGATCACGTCATCCCCCAGCCCGGTCGCGGCACGCACCTCATCGGCCGTGTACCGGTGGAAGCGGATCATGTTCTCCAGCCACTGGACCCGGTCGAATTCCCCCTGCGGAGGCCGTGCCGTCGGAACCTGCGGCTCGGCGGCGGTTGTGCGGATCCAGACCGAGGACAGCAACACCATCAGCCACCTCAGCCTGGTGGGGTTTCGCAATGGATTCATGTCGGGGACTCGTTGTTTATCGGCCAACTCATGCACCTCGGCCAGCCCGATTCCGAGATGTCACGGCGTACGTGCCGGCTGGAAGATCCTCCGGGCGAAGTGGTGCAGGCCCTGCTTCCAGTGCTGGAAGTCGTGGGCGGTGTCATCCACGTGCCACAGGTGCGGCACGTGTTTCTCCTTCAGGTAGGCATGGACGTTTTGGCTGAACCGGATGAGGCCGTCGCGCTTGCCGCAGGAGAGATAGAGCAGGCGAAGGCTCCGGGTCGCCCGCTCGGGATCCGGGACCAACTCCGCCGCGGGCTTGGTGTTGGGGGCCGACGAGAATCCTCCCACCCAGGCGAACCGGTCGAGGTTGCCCAGGCCGATGTTCAACGATTGTCCGCCGCCCATCGACAGCCCGGCCAGCGCCCGGTGCTCGCGGTCCTGATGCACTGGATACTTCGACTCGATGAAGGGAATCAGGCTGCCGAAGAAGTCTTGGTCGAACTTCCCGAAGGCCGCGGCCGTCGCCATCGGATTGGGGCCCGGGCGATCATCGGCCTGCGCACGCCCGTTGGGCATCACCACGATCATCGGCACGGCCGCCTTGTCGGCGATGAGGTTGTCGAGGATGGCCTGAGGCGCCCCTCCGCGACGCCATTCCTCCTCATCACCGCCGATGCCATGGAGCAGGTAGAGCACCGGATACCTGCCCTCGGCCGAATACCCAGGTGGCAGATACACCAGCGCCTTGCGCCGCGTCCCGACCGACTTGGAATCGTACTCCACCAGGTCCAAGCGACCGTGGGCGATGCCATCCCGCGGTTGGTCGAAACCGGCGGGCGCATTCGCGAACGCCGGCTTGTCGTCGACATTGAGGACGATCGGACCGCCAAACCCCCGACGTGGCCCCTGCCCCGTCGGTCCTCCGTCGCGCGGCGGCGCCGCGGGAGCATTGTTGGTTGCGGCGGCCGTGGCGGCCAGCGATGCGAGCACGAGGCTCAGCAGCAAGGCGGAGAGATGCATGGACGGGGGCAATGGGTTCGCCGTGGATCGGGAGTGACCAAGGTTCCAATGAGTTGGCCGAATGCGCCAGTCTCCACTGACGATCAGGTGTGCCCCACCTCCCGTCGATCTTCCCGCTTCGACCCAACCCGGTCTGTCAATCAGATCCAGCGGCGTGAGCTTCCGGGCGGTTGCCTTTCAAGAGGCACTCGGGACGCAGTTGGAGAGTTGGCGGAAGAAGGGGAACTTGGGACGCTTTGGGGGTGGACGTTTCGATTCCGCCAATCTTGCCGCATGGCCCAAGAGCGCGTCTGACATGGCGAGTCTCCTCTCGGATCCCTGGGACGGAAGCGATGTCGCGATGATCCTCGGCGTGGTTCTCTTCTGCGGAGCCTGCGTCGTCGGAACCAACCTCCGGGTGGACCTCCTCCACCAATGGATCGATCCCCGCGTGAAGCCAACCCATTGAACGCCTGCCCATGCCTCTCCTCGAACTCCAGGATCTCCAGGTCGACTTCGGCGCCCGGCGTGTCGTGGATGGCGTGTCGCTGTCCATCGACGAGGGCCAGACGCTCTGCCTGGTGGGCGAGAGCGGTTGTGGCAAGAGCGTCACCGCGCTGAGCATCGCACGCCTGCTCCCCACGCCGCCCGCACGCCATGCCGGCGGACGGATCCTCCTGCAGGGGCGCGACGTCTTGGCGATGTCACCGACCGAACTCCGGTCCATCCGGGGTGGGGTCGTGAGCTACATCTTCCAGGAACCGGGAGCCTCGTTGAACCCGGTGATGCGCATCGGGGCCCAGGTGCTGGAGTCGCTGCGGCTCCATGTGCCGGCTCGAGCCCACGACGCCGAGGTGGTCCGCCTGCTCCGCCTCGTCGGGATCCCCGCGCCGGAACGCCGGGCCCGCGACTACCCCCACGAACTGAGCGGGGGCATGCAGCAGCGGGTCATGATCGCCATGGCCCTGGCCACGGAGCCCAAGCTCCTGGTCGCCGACGAACCGACCACGGCCCTCGATGTCACCATCCAGGCGCAGATCATCGAACTGCTGCGCGACCTCCAGCGGGAGATGGGCATGGCCATCCTGCTCATCACCCACAACCTGGGCCTGGTCGCCGACATCGCCCAGCGCGTGGCGGTGATGTACGCGGGCCAGATTGTCGAGGAGGCCCCGGCGCTCCGGCTGCTCTCGCAGCCCGTGCATCCCTACACCCGGGCACTGATCCGCTCGGTGCCGGAGATCGGCGGCGGCCTGGATCGGCTGCCCGCCATCCCGGGCAACGTGCCCGCACCGGGTCACTGGCCGGCCGGCTGCCGCTTCGCCCCACGGTGCGCTGCGGCGCTGGCCACCTGCTCGACCACCATGCCGCCCCTCACCCCAGGACCCCCCGGCCATCTTGTGCGCTGCCCGGTCTCGATGCCCCATGCCCATGCCACTCCTTGAAGTCCACCACCTGAAGGTCCAATACCCTGTCCAGCGGCAGGGTTTCTGCTGGCCACCCTCGGCCGTGAAGGCCGTCGACGACGTGTCGCTGACGGTCGAGGCCGGGGAGGCCGTCGGGTTGGTTGGCGAAAGCGGCTGCGGCAAGAGCACGCTGGGAAAGGCCGTGATCCGACTGGTCGAGCCCACCGGGGGGCGGATCGTCTTCGACGGGCAGGACATCACCCGGGCCGGTGCCTCGGAACTCCGTCCGCTGCGCCGGCGGTTCCAGATGGTCTTCCAGGACCCGTTCAACTCGCTGGATCCCCGGATGACCGCGGGTCAGAGCATCGCCGAGGCCCTGGTCATCCACCGGCTGGGAGCCACGGCCGCGGCGCGCAAGACCCGCGTGGGCGAACTGCTGCACAGCGTTGGGCTCGATCCCGACATGGCCGGGCGATATCCCCACCAGTTCAGCGGCGGGCAGCGCCAGCGCGTCGGCATCGCCCGCGCGCTGGCGGTCGAACCGCAGCTCATCGTCTGCGACGAGCCGGTCAGCGCCCTGGATGTCAGCGTCCAGGCCCAGGTGGTCAACCTTCTCCGAGACATCCAGCGCGACCAGGGGCTGGCCTACCTGTTCATCTCCCATGACCTCGCGGTGGTCGAGCACCTCTGCCAACGCATCGTCGTCATGTACCTGGGGCACGTGGTCGAGTCCGGCCCGGCACGCTCCGTCTGCCAGGATCCGAAGCATCCCTACACCCAGGTGCTGCTGTCCGCGGTGCCCGCGGTGCATCCGTCCGCCAAGCGGTCCCGGATCCTCCTCCAGGGGGATGCGCCTTCCCCGATCCACCCTCCGTCCGGATGCCCGTTCCATCCGCGATGCCCGGTGGCCGAGTCGCTGTGCCGCGTGGAGCGCCCGGAGATCCGGAACCTCCCCGACGGCCGGGAAGTGGCCTGTCATCGGGTGCCACCCGAAGGGACCCATGCCTGACACGCCCAGGACGGCGACGGCGTTCCCGCGGGAATTCCGCTCGGGTCGAGGACCCGCACCCGGCGTGCCCGACCGTCGCACGGGCGGGTGCCACCGTCACTGACCGACAGGTTTCAAGGCCCGAAGCTCGGGCTGGTCGAGCAGGAACCGGCGCCGTTCGCGCAGGTGCTCGCGCATGCGGGCCAGTTCACGGCGCAGGGCCCGGACGGCCTCCTCGGGATCCTGGCGCTCAAGGACGGCGCGGGCACGGACCTCGGGCAGCAACCGCTCCTCATGCCGATCGAGGACCGGGCCCATGACAGCCTCGGTGTAGACGGTGTCGAGGA